>JAKBUS010000034.1 GCA_021841585.1 Pseudomonadota bacterium
TTCCGATCTGTCGGCATTGCCTTGCCGAAGCACGGAATCAAGCACCGCGGTGTTGGCGCGGGCTCCCTGGGGCATGCCCATGAACCGTGTGATTTAGCAAGAAGCTTACCCGCTTTAGCGGGTTGAGAGTGTCACGCCCGGCGCCAGACGGTCCCGGTAGGCGTATCCTCGAGCACGATGCCGCGCGCCTTCAGTTCGTCGCGCAGGGCGTCGGATCGCGCCCACTGCCGCTCGCGCCGCGCCTGATCGCGCAGCGCCACCAGCGCCTCGATATCATCATGATCCCCGCCCCCCTGCAGAAACTCAGCCGGCGGCCGCGTAAGCAGCCCGAGCGTCCCCGCCAGCCGCCTTAGGGTGGCCGCCAGCCGCCCGACCGCCGGGGCATCGCCCTGCTCGCGGGCGCGCTGGATGGCGTGTCCGACCTCAAAGAGCACCGCCAGCGCCCCGGGGGTATTGAAATCGTCATCCATGGCCGCCTCAAACCTGCGCGCGTAATCGCCATCGGTCTCGGCCGCCCCGTCCGGGGCATCCTTCAACGCCTGGTAAAGGCGCGTCAGGGCCTCGCGACATTGCGCGATCGACTCGTCATCGTAGTTCAGGGGGCCGCGGTAGTGGCTTGCGAGCAGGAAATAGCGCAGCACCTCGCCATCGAACACCCCCAGAAGGTCGCGCAGCGTGCGGAAATTGCCCAGTGACTTCGCCATCTTCTCGCCATTCGTGCGCACAAAACCGACGTGCATCCAGGTATCGGCGAACGTCACATCGTTGGCCGCCTCGCTCTGGGCAATCTCGTTTTCGTGGTGCGGAAAGGTCAGGTCCAGGCCCCCGCCGTGGATGTCGAAGTGCTCACCCAGGCAGTGCGCGGCCATCGCCGAGCACTCGATGTGCCATCCCGGCCGGCCAGGTCCGAATGGCGAAGGCCACGCCGGCTCCTGCGCCCGCGCCGACTTCCAGAGCACGAAATCCAGGGGATCGTCCTTGGCCTCCTCGGCCTCGACGCGCGCGCCCACCTTGAGGTCATCGAGCGTGCGTCCTGACAGACGCCCATAGCGAGGGAAACGGCGCACATGAAAGTACACGTCGCCATTGCGGCCCTGATAGGCATAATCCTTGGCCATGAGCCGCTCGATCATGGCGGTCATATGGTCGATGTGGCGGGTGGCGCGCGGCTCGCGATCCGGGGGCGCCACCAGGAGCGCCGCGGTATCCTCGGTCATGGCGGCGATGGTGCGTTCAGTCAGCACCGCGATGTCCTCGCCGTTTTCCCGGGCGCGATTGATGATCTTGTCGTCGATATCGGTGATATTGCGCACATAGGTCACGCGATAGCCGAGATGGCGCAAATAGCGCACCACCGTATCGAACACGACAAATACGCGTCCATGGCCGAGATGGCAACGGTCATAGACCGTCACCCCGCAGACATAGATCCGCACATGGCCAGGCTCCAGGGGCACGAACGGGTCCTTGGCGCGCGTCAGGGTGTTATAGATCTTGAGCATCGGTGCTTCCACATTCCAGCAGCCGCCGCGCCACGAGCGCGCGCGGCATCAGGGCCAGTATATCCTTCAGTTCCGGACCCGCGAGCCGGCCGGTAAGGGCCGCGCGCAGACCATGAAAGAGCCGCCGACCACCATGGCCCGCGGCCTTCAAGACCGCCGGTAGATCACCGGGGGCGCCGCCCGCATCGAGGTGCGCGACCGCCACCCGAAAGAAGTCCGCGCCCGCCGCCACGATCGCCGCGCGCGCATCCTCGTCCAGGGTCCGGCGCTCACCATACACGATCCCGGCCCAACGACGGAAATCCTCCGGAAACAGGGCATTGGGACGGACCGCCTCCACGAACCGCGACTGGTCGGCCTCCGGGACGCACCCCGCAACCCACGGCAACCATTCGCTCACGGGGGCCGCGGCCATCGCCACCCGCTGCCAATGGAGCAACTGTTCCCGGTCGTAGCGCGCCGGGGCATGCCCGATTCGCCGGCGATCGAAGGCCTGGCCAAGCTCCGTCAGGGGCAACAGCCGCTCCGATCCGACCACCGCGCCCAGGCGCGCCAAATAATTGATGACCGCAAGCGGTAGGAAGCCCTCCTCGCGCAGGGCCGCGAGACTGCCGGCCCCGTCGCGCTTGGACAATGGGACCCCGTCTGCGCTCAATACCAGCGGCAGATGGCCGTACTCGGGGACCGGCAGTCCGAGGGCGCGCAAGATCAGGATCTGGCGCGAGGTGTTGGCCAGATGGTCCTCGCCGCGCAGTACCAGGGTGACGCCGGACAGGGCGTCGTCCAGGGCGTTGGCGAAGAAAAACATCGCCTCGCCATGGGCACGGCGCACGACGAAGTCCCCAAGGAGGTTGGTGGCCACATGCTGCGGGCCGCGCACGACATCGTGAAACGTCAGCTCCTGCCCGGGCGGCACCCGAAAGCGCCATACCGCCGCCTCTCCCGCGGCCACCCGGGCCAGCGCTGCCGCCGGATCGAGCGCCGCGCATCGCCCACTATAGCGCGGCGGCAGCCCGCGGGCGCGCAGACTCGCGCGTTCCGCGGCCAGCTCCGACTCCGAGCAAAAACATGGATAGACGAGGTTGCCGCGCATGAGCTGCTGATGAAAATCGTCGTAGACCGCGCCGCGCTCCGACTGGCGCCAAATGGCGGCCTCGTCGATATGGGCAGCGAACCCAAGCCACGCAAGATCGGCGCGCAAGGCCTGCTCGAACACGGGGCTCACGCGCGCGCGGTCGCTATCCTCGATACGCAGCAGGAATCGTCCGTCGGGCAGGGCGGCTAGCAGGCTAAAGAGTGCGGTACGCGCGTTGCCGAGATGCAAAAGCCCACTTGGGCTTGGGGCGAAACGGGTCGTGGGAGCGTTCATCCCGCCATGATAACGCGTCATTGCCCTGACCCGCCAAGTCGGCGACAATGCGCGGAACTTCACAGAGGATATCCCCATGGTGCACCTCGAGACCAACAAGGGCGTGATCGTACTCGATCTCAATGCCGACAAGGCGCCAAAAACCGTTGCCAACTTCCTGGCCTACGCCCGCGAGGGATTCTTCACGGACACGATTTTCCATCGGGTCATAGATGGCTTCATGATCCAGGGAGGCGGTTTCGAGTCGGGCATGCGCCAGAAACCCACTCGCCCGCCGATCGATAACGAGGCCAACAACGGGCTGCGCAACGCGCGCGGCACGATCGCCATGGCGCGCACCAGCGATCCACACTCGGCCACGAGCCAGTTCTTCATCAACGTCGCCGACAACGACTTCCTGAACTTCACCGCCCCCACCCCGACCGGCTGGGGGTATTGCGTGTTCGGGCGAGTGACCGAGGGCATGGATGTGGTCGACGCCATCAAGGGCACCGCCACCACCAGCCGCAACGGGCACCAGGACGTACCGGTGAACGACATCATCATCACCAGCGTGCGCCTCGACTAGAACACGTGAGGCCCCAGGCTTTCATTGCCGATCTGCACCTTACGGCGCAGCGGCCAGAGGCGATCGCGCTGTTCCAGGACTTTCTTGGGCACGCGCAAGGCCTGCTCGATCACCTGTATATCCTCGGTGATCTGTTCGAGTATTGGGTCGGTGACGATGGCGCCGACGAGGCTGAGTTCGCGCCGGTGGTCGCGGCCCTGCGCGCCGCCACCGGGGCCGGCCTTGCGATCAGCGTCCTGCACGGCAACCGCGACTTCCTGCTCGGGGAGCGGTTCGTCGCGCTCAGCGGGTGCCGCCTGCTCTGCGACCCGCACGAACTCACCCTGTTCGGGACCCGCACCCTGATCAGCCACGGCGATGCGCTATGCACGGACGATCGCGAATACCAGGCCCTGCGCCAGCAATTCCGCGACCCACGCTGGCAACAGCAGGTACTCACCAGGCCACTCACCGAACGCATCGCCATGGCCCGCGCCCTGCGCCAGGAGAGCGGCCGGGCCACGCCCGCCAAAGATGCCGCGCTGCTCGACGTCAATAGCGAGGCGGCGGGCGCGTGGCTCGATCAGCACGGCCTGCGCCGCCTAATCCATGGTCATACCCATAGACCTGGGGAGTACCCCGTGCCGACCGCCGCCGGGCCGGGGGTGCGGATCGTGGTGGGAGACTGGTACGAGGGGTCGAGCGTACTGGTCGCGGGGCCCGCGGGCCACGCCCTAGTCGCCGTTGCGGACTTCTCCCGGGCTGTAGCGGACGTAATGCGCGGGCAGGGTGAATAGGCTCCGCTTGACCGGGACGTCCTTTTTGTAGCTGACCAAGACCTTCTCGTTCTCCTCGTAGTCCAGTATGCGCACGGGAAACCCGTAGGCGTATTCCCGGTTTGGATCGAATACGTTGTCGGCGAGGTCGCAAGCGGTCTCGAGCCCCGCCGGCGTATTCGCCGCCGTCAGCGCCTGCTCCCCAGCCAAGGTGTCCGCATAGGCCTTGAGGGCCGATACCGCGCCCGGCAGGAGGCCCTTCGCGGCCACGACGTAATAGCACTGGTGATCGTTCGTGTAGAGCCGGTAACTACGGAGCTTGTGGCCCTTGAAGCGGCCCTTGGCGTGCCCCTTCCGGACCGTTTCCTTCAGCTTGGCGGGCCTCGGGAGGGTGATGAGATGGCTGCGGATGACAAGGATGGTGCGATCGCCGTGATCGACGCTGTAGATGATGCGGCGCTTGCGATCAAACAGGATGTAATTGCCGGTCCCGGTGTCGGGATCGATGCGCAGGTAGTGGCGATTGACGATGATGCGCGTCGGAAACGGCGGTCCGCCGAGCTCCCGTTCCTTCATATCGAGGACCGTGGCGTGTGGCCCACTGCGTCCACAGGACGCGAGCGTCAAGGCAAGCCCGGCGAGCGCAAGTCGTGCAAGAACCCGTCGAACCCTCACCGCGTCCCCTCCACGGCCGCCGCCGCGCGCAGCCCCGTCTCGAGGTCGGCCATCAGATCATCGCGGTCCTCGAGGCCTATGGAAAGGCGGATCAGGCCGTCTTCCACACCGCCCGCGCGTCGTGCCTCGGGGGTCAGCCGGCCATGGGTCGTGGTGGCCGGATGGGTGACCGTGGTCTTGGTATCGCCGAGGTTGGCGGTGCGCGACAGCAACTGGCAGGCGTTTACGAACGCGAACGCCCGGCGGCTATCGGCGTCCTTCAAGGTGAACGACACGACACCCCCGCCGGCCGACTGTTGGGCGCGCGCCAGATCGTATTGCGGGTGGCTCGCGAGATAGGGATAGAACACGCGATTGACAAGCGGCTGCGTGGTAAGCCACTTGGCCACCGCGAGCGCGGTCTCGCTGTGCGCCTTCATGCGTAGTGACAGCGTCTCCAAGCCCTTCAAAAAGATCCAGGCATTAAAAGGGCTCATGACCGGGCCCGCGGTGCGCAAGAACGGGAAGATCTCGCCCATCACGATGCGCTCCGGGCCTACAATCGCCCCACCCAGGGCGCGCCCCTGACCATCGATGTACTTGGTGGCCGAATGAACGATGAGATCCGCGCCGTGCATGAGCGGCCTTTGCAGGACCGGGGTGCAGAACGTGTTATCGACCACCAGTTTGGCGCCGTAGCGGTGGGCGACCGTGGCCAGGGCCGCGAGGTCGCCGATCACACATAAGGGGTTGGAAGGCGTCTCCAGAAACAGGAGGCGTGTACGATCGGTGCACGCACTCTCCCAGGCAGAGACGTCGTCGAGCGCGACGAAGCTCGTGCTCACCCCGAAACGCGCCAGCATCTGGAACAACGCTATGGACGGCCCGAATACGCTTTGCGAGACCACGACATGGTCCCCGGCCTTCAGGAGCGCCATGCACACCGACAAGATCGCGGCCATGCCGGATGCCGTCGCCAGCGCCCGCTCACCCCCCTCGAGGACCGCCAGCCGCTCCTCGAATATGCGCACCGTGGGGTTGCCGGTGCGCGAATAGATATTGCCCTCGGCGCGCCCGGCAAAACGGTCGGCGGCCTGCTCGGCATCGTCGAACACGTAGCTCGACGTAAGAAACAAGGGCTCGCTATGCTCGCCTTCATGGGTCCGGTGATGGCCGGTATGAATCGCGAGAGTCTCCATCCGACCCTTCAAGTGGTCATCCATTAGCCACCCCCTTCCCGTTTTTCAACTAGTAGTACGTGTGGAGTTCCGTCGATACGAGATCATTCATGGGGCTCGTACACTTCGCCGCATCTCCGCGCATATGCTCGACGTGCTCCAGGTAACTCTTATCGACGTCGCCCGTCACGTACACGCCATCGAAACATGAGGTATCGAAGCGCGCGATGCGCGGGTTGCCTTCACGCGCCGCCTCGACGAGGTCCTCGAGGTCCTGATAGATGACCCGGTCCGCGCCTATGGCGACCGCCACCTCCTCCGTGGTTCGACCGGTAGCAATGAGTTCCCGGGCCGATGGCATATCGATGCCATAGACATTGGGATAGCGAACAGGCGGCGCCGCTGAGGCGAAGTAGACCTTGTTCGCGCCCGCCTCGCGGGCCATCTGAATGATCTGCATAGAGGTCGTGCCGCGCACGATGGAGTCGTCGACCAGCATGACGTTCTTGCCGCGGAACTCGAGGTCGATGGCATTCAGTTTCTGGCGCACCGACCGATGCCGCTGCGCCTGGCCTGGCATGATGAAGGTCCGCCCGATATAGCGGTTCTTGATGAAGCCCTCGCGATATTTCACGTCGAGCTCCTTGGCCATCTCCAGGGCGGCCGCGCGACTCGTGTCGGGAATCGGGATGATGACGTCGATGTCGTGATCCGGCCACTCGCGCAAAAGCTTGCGCGCCAGCCGCTCGCCCATGCGCAGGCGCGCCTTGTAGACGCTGATCCCGTCCATGATCGAATCCGGGCGCGCCATGTACACATGCTCGAATATGCATGGGGTGTGGCGGGGATCCTCGGCGCATTGGCGCATGGACAGGCGGCCGGCCATGTCCACGAACAGGGCCTCGCCGGCCTCGACATCGCGCACAAGCCCGTAACCTAGGACATCCAGCGCCACGCTCTCCGAGGCGAACATATGCTCGGGCCCCTCATCCGTGTCGCGTCGGCCGTAGACGAGCGGCCTGATCCCGTAGGGATCGCGGAACGCGACGATCCCGAAACCCGAGATCATGATGACCGCCGCATAGGCACCGCGCACGCGCCTGTGGACGGCGGCAATGGCCCGGAAGATGTGCTCGGGGGTCAACGTCACGCCGCCCACCTTCTGCATCTCATGGGCGAATACGTTCAGCAATACCTCGGAATCCGATTCCGTATTGATATGGCGCTGATCCTCGCGGAACAGCTCGTCACGCAACTCCGCGGCATTGGTCAGATTGCCGTTGTGCGCTATGGCAAGACCGAACGGCGAATTGACGTAGAAGGGCTGGGCCTCGGCCGACGAGGCACAGCCGGCCGTCGGATAACGGACATGCCCGATACCCATGCCCCCGCGCAGCGCCATCATATGGGAGGCCTGGAAGACATCACGCACAAGGCCATTGTCCTTGCGCATGTAGACCCGCTTGCCGTCGCTCGTAATGATGCCGGCCGCGTCCTGGCCCCGGTGCTGAAGCACGATGAGACCGTCATAGAGGGCCTGGTTGACAGGACCCTTCGCCAATATACCGACTATCCCGCACATGATCGCGACCCCTCGGGGAACGCTGAAAAGCTGCCTAGTTTAGCCATAGCGGAGGTTGCGGGCAACGTCCGCGGGCAACCAATGGGCCACATAAACAGCCATTTGCTGAAAATACCCAACGAACAGCGAGTCATGCCAGCTTGGGTAATTGGGGAACGGCGTGAGGCCCGCGAGTAAGACCATGAGCACCACGACCAAGGCCCCCTTCAGAAAACCTATGGCGCCCCCCAAAAGCCGGTCGGCGGCCTGCGAGCTGATCTTGAGCCACGCGGCGCGAATGAAGTGGGATACGACCGCCAAGACCACGAAGGTGACGAAAAACAGCAGAAAGAACACTACCACGGTCCGCAGGTTCGCATCCTTCAGGTGACCCGCGAACCAACCGGTGAAGTCCCCGGAGAAGAACCAGGCCACGAGAAAGCTAAAGACCCAGGTCAGAAAGGATAAGACCTCGCTGATGAAACCGCGTAACACGCCCACCAGCACAAAGAGGCCCACGACCAGAACGATTACGATATCCACCCAATTCATCGCGCTGTCGCCGCCTCCTGAATCACGAACCCTTGAATGCCGTCGCGCTGCTTGACGGCCCGCTCAGCGCCCTGCGCCCGCCCCTTGCCATAGGGCCCGAGGATTACGATCACCCCGCGACTATTGGCAAGCCGCATCAATATGACGTGCGCCGGGAAACCCTGCCCCTTCAGCCGGTGCGCGAATGCGATGCCGTCTGCGGCATTCACGTAGGCGCCGACCTGCACATACCATTGCTGGACCACCGGCGCGGGCGCAGGCAGCGTTGGGGGTGCCGGCGAAATCGGTGTCGGATGCGGTGGCACCGCCAGCGGCGCCGGTGTGGCGGAGGGCGCGGCTGGCGCGGGCCGCGCCGGAACCTCCGCCATGACCACCCGCACGCCGTGCGCGGCGCGGCGCACGGTCAAGATATCGCGGCCGTGGACCACCGACGGCGCCCGCTGGAGCAGTATCGGCAAGACCACGACCGCCGCGGTCACGAGAATCGCGGCACCCACGATCCTGCGCTTGGCATCAAACGACCCGTCCTCCCGCACCGCCTCCTCTCCGCTCGTGCATGAGAGTGAGTATAGCACCGACCGTCTTGAACGACCCAAAGACGACGATCCGGTCGTCGCGCCCGGCGCACCCCAGGGCCGCCCCGTAGGCGTCCACCGGATCGTCATAGAGCCCGTCTGGGCTCGCGCCGACGGTTTGCAGGGCGGCCTTAAGGAGCGCCGCATCGGCCCCGCGTGGATCGTCCAAAGATGCCAAGAACCAACCGTCGAATGATCCCCGAAGGGTCTCGAAGACCTCGGTTATCGGTTTGTCCCTGAACATGCCCACGACCGCCAGCGTGCGTCCCGCCACGCGCTGCTCGTTTAGGGTCAGCGCGAGCGCATGCGCCGCCTCCGTATTATGGGCGACATCGAGGACGACGCGCGGTCCTGGTCCCGGCAGGGTCTGAAAGCGCCCGGCCAGACGCACGGCCTGCAGCCCCGCGCGCACATCCTGGGCGGTGAGCGCAAGACCCGGCAAGGCCTCGGCCGCGGCCAGCGCGCACGAGGCATTGGCCAATTGATAGCGGCCACGCAGGGCCGGATAAGGCAAATCCCGGGCACCGGCAGCGCTCAGGAAGCGCCACGCGAACTCCGACTCCTCGTAGCGAAAATCACGGCCCCCGATCACGGCGCGCGCGCCCATGCGTTGCGCCTCGTAGGCCACCGACTCCGACACGTCGAATCCGATAATGGCCGGACGGCCGGCGCGAAAGATGCCGGCCTTTTCGCGCCCGATCGTCTCGCGGTCTGGACCCAGCCAGTCCTTGTGGTCGGTGCCTACCGAGACCACAACCGCCACGTCGGCGTCGACGATGTTGACCGCATCAAGGCGTCCGCCAAGCCCCACCTCCAGGATCGCCACATCGACAGCGGTGCGCGCAAACAGCCACAGCGCGGCCAATGTGCCAAACTCGAAGTAAGTGAGCGACGTGTCGCCGCGCGCCTCCTCGACCGCGGCAAACGCCTCGCACAAGGCCTCGTCAGTGGCCTCCTCGGCATTCACACGCACTCGCTCGTTGTAGCGCGTAAGATGCGGCGAGAAATAGGCGCCGGTGCGATAGCCGGCCGCTCGATAGCAGGATTCCAGGATGGCAGATGTCGAACCCTTGCCGTTGGTCCCGCCGACTGTGATGACCGGGCATGACAGGGGCACCATCCGCTCATAGACCGCGTGCACCCGCCGCAGCCCGAGATCGATGCCGCGCGAGTGAAGGCGGTCTATGTAGGCCAGCCATTCTTGAAGGGTTTCGTGACTCAGATGTCTTTGTGTAACGCGTTGGTGGTGTGGGCGACAAGCGGCCTGTTGGTCATGATCGACAGCAGCCGGGCAATCGTCTCACGCAGCTTGTGGCGATGCACGATCATGTCGATCGCGCCATGGTCGAGCAGGAACTCCGACCGCTGAAAGCCTTCCGGCAGGGTCTCGCGCACGGTCTGCTCGATCACGCGCGGGCCCGCAAAGCCGATCAGGGCCTTGGGCTCGCCTATGATGACGTCTCCAAGCATGGCGAAGCTCGCCGATACCCCTCCCATCGTCGGGTCGGTGAGCACCGAGATGAACGGCAGTCCCTCGTCTGCCATGCGCGCCAGTGCCGCGCTGGTCTTGGCCATCTGCATGAGCGAGGTCAACCCCTCCTGCATGCGCGCGCCGCCGCTGGCCGCAAAACAGACAAAGGGCAGACGCTCGGCAAGGCACGTATCCACGCCGCGCACGAAACGCTCGCCGACCACCGAGCCCATGGAGCCGCCCATGAAGGCGAACTCGAAGGCCGCAACCACCAGCGGCAACCCTTGCACGCGTCCCCGCACCACGACGAGCGCATCCGACTCCCCAGTGGTCTTCGCGGCTTCGGTCAGGCGGTCCTTGTAGCGCTTACTATCCTTGAACTTAAGGAAATCCGTGGGCGCAAGACCGCCACCGATCTCGGGATGATCCCCGACATCGAGGAAGGCGGCGAGCCTCTTGCGTGCCGATATGCGCATATGATGGTCGCAACGCGGACACACGCCCGCATTCTTTTCGATCTCGGCGTGATACAAGACATTGGCGCACGCCGGGCATTTGCTCCACAAGCCCTCGGGCACGGCCTTCTTCGCCACCCCCCGGCTCTTGATCTTGGGAGGCAGAAGCTTGTCGAACCAACTCATGATCGCGCCCCCCCGCCACGCACGAGGGCCGCGCGCAGATCGCGCACGAAGGCCTCGGTACCGGCGATCGCAGCCTCGGTGGACGTCCCGGCCGCCATCTTCTCCACGATCGCGCTGCCGACGATGACGGCGTCGGCGAAGCGCCCCACCTCGGCCGCCGAGCGCGCGTCACGAATCCCGAAGCCCACGCCCACGGGAAGCGCCGCGCTCTTGCGCACGATCGCGAGCCGCGCGGCGACCTCGGCCACATTCAGGTGACTGGCCCCGGTGACCCCCTTCAAGGCCACGTAGTAAAGAAAGCCCGTGGAGGCCGCGCCGATCACAGCGAGCCGCTCCACCGATGTCGTCGGCGACAGCAGAAAAATCGTATCGAGACCCGCGCGCGAGGCCTCGGCGCGCCATTCGACGGCCTCCTCGGGGGGCATGTCGACGAGCAGCACGCCATCGACACCGGCCGTCTGGCAGGCACGCGCAAAGACCCCGTAACCCATGACCTCCACCGGGTTCACATAACCCATGAGGATCACCGGCGTGCGCGTATCGTCGCGCCGGAACGCCGCCACCAGATCGATGATGGCACGAGTCGTGGCGCCGGCGGCGAGCGCCCTTTGGTGGGCCATCTGGATCGCCGGACCATCGGCCATGGGGTCGGAAAACGGCATGCCGACCTCGATCAAATCGGCGCCCGCGCGCACCAACGCGTGCATGAGCGGCACGGTCGCCGAAAGCGTGGGGTCGCCGCCCGTGATGAACGGGATCAGGGCCGCGCGCGTGCCGGCCAGCGCCGCGAACGTGTCTTTTATGCGCGACACGTCGAAGCCCCCTCGTAGGCCGCCACGGTCTCCACATCCTTGTCCCCGCGACCCGACAGATTCACGATCAGCGCCGCCTCGGGCCCGAGGCGCGCCGCCAAGGTCTGCGCATAGGCGAGCGCATGGCTCGACTCCAGCGCCGGCAGGATGCCCTCGAGACGCGTAAGCGTATGAAACGCCGCCAGCGCCTCTTCGTCGTCGACCGCCACGTAGCGGGCCCGCCCGCTATCCTTCAGCCACGCATGTTCGGGCCCCACGCCCGGATAGTCGAGGCCCGCCGAGATCGAGTGCGTGTCGCGAATCTGCCCATCCTCATCAAACATGAGATAGCTGCGCGCCCCGTGCAATACCCCGCGCCCGCTATCGGCCGTCAGCGGCGCCGCATGCCGGCCAGACGCCAGCCCCTTACCCGCCGCCTCGACGCCATAAAGGGCGACCGCGGCATCATCCAGGAACGCATGGAAGAGCCCGATGGCATTGGAGCCGCCGCCTACGCAGGCCACCAGCGCATGCGGCAGCCGCCCCTCGCGCTCCAGGAACTGGCGGCGGGCCTCCTGTCCGATCACCGCCTGAAAATCGCGCACCATGGTCGGATAGGGATGGGGTCCGCTCACCGTCCCGATCACATAAAATGTCTCGTCGACGGTCGTTGCCCAGTCGCGCATGGCCTCGTTCATGGCATCCTTCAAGGTCCGCGAGCCAAGCGTGACGCTTACCACCTCGGCCCCCAAAAGACGCATGCGCCGGACGTTAGGGGCCTGACGCGCGATATCCTCGGCGCCCATGTAGACGACGCACGACAGCCCCAGGCGAGCGGCCACGGTAGCGGTCGCCACCCCATGCTGGCCGGCCCCGGTCTCGGCGATCAGGCGCTTCTTGCCCATGCGGCGGGCGAGCAGGGCCTGGCCTATCGTATTGTTCACCTTATGGGCGCCGGTATGATTCAGGTCCTCGCGCTTTAAATAAATGCGCGCGCCGCGCGCATGCGCGGTCAGGCGTTCAGCGAGGTACAATGGCGACGGCCGCCCCACGTAATCCCGGAAATCGGCGGCAAGCTCCGCCTGAAAGGCTGGGTCGCCACGCGCCTCGCGGTACGCGCGCTCGAGATCGGCAAGTGGGCCCATCAAGGTCTCGGCCACGAAACGGCCCCCGTATGGCCCGAAATGCCCACGCTCATCCGGCTGTTCGTAGCTCATGCTTCTCCTCTTACATAGCGGCAAAACTCACGCATGCGCCGCTCATCCTTGATCCCGGGCGCGCTTTCGACGCCGCCGCTGACATCAACCGCATAGGGCCGGACCTGATCGATAGCCGCCGCCACATTCGCCGGGGACAGGCCGCCCGCCAGAATCATGGGCTTGCCGAGGCCGCCGGGGATCCGCCCCCAATCGAAGACCTGCCCGGTGCCGCCAGGACGCCCTTTTTGATGGGTATCCAGGAGCAGGCCCTGGGCGGAGGCATAATGCGACTCGGCCGCGCGCACATCCACCCCTTCCGTCATGGCGATCGCCTTCAGATACGGCCGACCATAACGCCGACACTCTTCCGGGGTCTCCCGGCCATGAAACTGCAAGATATCCAGCGCCACGCCCGCCAGTACCGCCTCGATCTCCTCGGGCGCGGCATCGACGAACAGTCCGACGCGCGTCACAAACGGAGGCAGCACGGCCAGAATCGCCCGCGCGGCATCAATATCCACATGGCGCGGACTCGGCCGGTAAAACACGAGACCGATGGCATCGGCGCCGGCCGCGGCCGCGGCCTGCGCGTCCGAGGGCCTGGTGATCCCGCAAATCTTCACGCGTGTCGGCATAGGGCGATGGAGTGTATCAGAGGGGCCGCCCCCGACTTAAGTCTTGGACGCCCGGTAGGCCTCGAAATGCGTCCTGAAGAGCACCTCCAGATCGTCGATCACCTCCGCATTCGGCCGCCCACCGATGACATTCTGGGCCATCAGGGTCGAGGTCTCGTTGAGCATCTTCCCGCGGTCTAGCATAGGATAGCTTGCCGCGAGGCGCTTGATGGCGCGCACCACGCTCTCCTCCTCGGGCCGCGGGATCGGCAGGGGCTCGGACGGCACCAGGGACTGTACGCCACCGAGCCGCACATGCAGGAACTCGGCAAACGCCAGAAGCTGCTCCTGACCCTCGTCCGGGAGATCACGCACCACCGCCAGCAGGCGTTTCTCGAAGCGGTCCACGGCTACTCGCCGATATTCAATCGGAAGACCGGCATCTTGCGCCGCTCCCGCATCAAATCGAGCTCTTTTACGAGCGCCACGATCACCCGGTCTGTCGTGCGCTGCGTATCCCCCCAATGCCGGCGCGCATCGGCCAACAACTCGCCGATATCGGGCGGCGTCTTGCGCTTGGCCTCCATGATCATGTCCTCGATCATCCCGGGCTTCAGTTCGGGGCGAAACAGCAGGCCATAGGCCAAGGGGTCGGGGCGGATGGCGATCCAGCGGCCGGCATCATCGACCACGATCGGCTCCATGCCCTTGGGCAAGGTCGCGGCGCCATTGGCCATCACCAGTACCGGTTGGCCGTCGACCGCCTCGGCCAGGGCATCCGCCTCCCCGGCCGGGGTCTTGTGGGCGGTCGTCCAGTAGGCGTTATGAAAGGGCTCCGGACTCAAAAGGGCACCCTCGTATTCGGCGAGCAATAACGCGCCATAACCGAGCCCCACCATCGGCCGGCGCGCGTCGCGAAATATCCCGATCAGCCGCAACTCATCATCATGCCAGGGGTTCTGGTCCTGATCGCTGGGCGGGGCCTGACCTCCAAGCACGAACAGGGCATCGAACTGGCCGGCACTACCCGGCAGGTCCTGCCCCACGAATGGCCGGAAATAGGCAAAGCCGATGTCGCGCTTTTCGAGCTGATTTTCGATCAGCCCGAGGAACTCCGAATAGGTGTGCTGAACGACCGCGAATTGCTTCATGAAACCTGTGCCTTGGCCGCCGACTCGACGCCGCCTTGCCGCTCACAATGCGCATGCGCAAAGCGCATGAACTCCTCCACCGCCCGTAAGCGGAACTTCTGGCGCTGATAGACAAAAGAAAATGGGCGGTCGATGGGCGGATCGAGGGGCAAGGCAACCAGGGTACCGAGCCGCAGTTCCTTTGCCACCGTCGCCTTGGAGACGATGGATACGCCCAGGCCCGCCTCCACCGAACTCTTGACCGATTCGGGACTGCCGAACTCCATGCTGAGATTGAGATCGTGCCATTGCAGGGCGTTGTGCGCCAAGTAATCGCTGATCACCTCGCGGGTCCCCGAGCCCTCCTCGCGCGCCAGGAAGGGCTGATCGAGGAGTTCGCGCACCGGGATCTTGTCGGCCCGCGCCATGGGGTGGTCGGGTCGGCAGATGAACACCAATTGGTCTTGCCAACAGACCTCCACCGCGAGGTTCTTGTTGGCGACCGGCGATTCGACGATGCCGATATCGACGGTATTGCTCTCCACCATATGCACGATGCCCAGGGAATTGGATACGCTGAGACGGATGCGCACATCCGGGTGACGTCCCTGAAACTCGCCCAGAAGGGCCGGCAACACATACTCGGCAATGGTGGTGCTGGCGCCGATGATGAGCACACCCGAGACATCCCCGGTGATGTCGCGGACACGGATGTTCATCTCGTTGTAGAGGCCTATGATCCGGTCGGCGTACTCGAAGACCCGTTCGCCGGCGGCCGTCAGATTGATGCGGTTGTGGGTGCGATCAAACAGGCGGGTATTGAAGAATTCCTCGAGCTGGCGCACCTGAAAGGTGACAGCCGGCTGCGTCATGTGCAAGGTCTCTGCGGCCTTGGTGAAACTAAGAAGTCTCGCTACTGTATGGAATACCTGGAGTCGCCGGTCAGCCATGTCTCTTTCCACCCCTCGATCGCGCGCCCGTCGGGCTTTGTAGTATACAATGATTTAATGTCGAACGCCTGGAAACAATGGGATTTCTCGGGGGCTGGGCTCCAGTCGCTCAATCTCGAACTCATCAAACGCCTGCGCAAACGCGGTGTGGCCTTTGGCCTATGGGCCGGTTTTGCGCTCGGCCTCCATGCCTTTTATCTCCATGAACGGCCGCGCGCGTTCGGCTATCTGGCGGCGAGCCTTGCGATCGCGATCACCGCGATCCTCTGGCCGTGGCCGATCGCAGCCGGGCTTGGTGCCCTCGAGCTCGCGGTGGCGCTTGCCGACCTCGCGACCCTGGATCGGCGCCTGACCGCCTATAACAAGGCCTTGCGCCTTGCCCTGTCGCTACGCAAGGAGGCCGCCCCCCCACCGGGCTTTCGCGGCCGCTACACCGATCAGGACGCGGACATACACGACTACATGGCCGTCAAGGAACAGGAACGTGCCGGCCATTTGACCAAGCCCCCACCCACCGGCACGAGTCCGGGCACGAGCAAATCCTTTCAGGAACAAGAAGCCGCCCTGCGCGCCCACATGAAGGGCCGCAAGTCGATCAAAACCCCTCGATCTTGAGGCGCAGGTCGTTCGCGCTCGAGGCATACTGGAGCGCGACGGCCGGCGCGATGCGCCGGGCCTTGACGAGCGCGAGCAGACAGGCATCGAAGGCCAGCATGCCATCCTGCACGCTCCCGCGCTTCAAGACCTCCGGCAGATCCTTGATGCGCGCCGGGTCGGCGATCAGTTCACGCGCCAACGCCGAGATCGTCAAGACCTCGCAGGCCACCGCCCGCCCCTGCCCATCGGCCCGTGGTAGCAGGCGCTGACTTACCACCGCACGCAGATTCTGCGCGACCTTCACGCGCACCCCGGCCTGGGCCTCGGCGGGGAACGCCGTAATAAGGCGATTGACGGCCTCGGCGGCCGCCGGGGCATGGGCCGTGGCGAGCACGAAGTGGCCGGTCTCCGCCGCCTGGAGGGCGGTCTCTATGGTCTCGATGTCGCGCATCTCCCCGAGCAGGATCACGTCCGGGTCCTCGCGCAGCGCGGCGCGCATGGCCTCGTGGAAACTCGGGGCATCGACCCCGATCTCCCGCTGGGTGATGAGCGATTTCTGCTCGGCGAACAGGAATTCGATAGGGTCTTCGATCGTCAAGACATGCCTGGTCTGGGTCAGATTGACCTCATTGACAAGCGCGGCCAGTGTTGTGGTCTTGCCGGAACCGCTGGCCCCGGTGACCACTACAAGCCCGCGCTCGAGTTGCGTCAACTTCGCGACCATCTCCGGCAACCCGAGGCTCGTAAGCGGCGGCACCACGCTGTGGATGACACGCAACACCAGGGCGACGGTACCGCGTTGCCGAAATATATTAGCGCGGACTCGCCCTATCCCCTTGAATCCGCGGGACATGTCGATCTGGTTCTCGCGTGCGAAGACGGCCCGTTGCCGGGCGTCCATCATGGCCTCACCGATCTCCGCGACACGCTCCACCGTCAACCGCGGCCGGTCGTCGAGGGCGCGCAATACGCCGTCCACACGCAATATTGGGTGATTACGGGCCCGCAGATGCACGTCCGAGGCCCCATAGCGGGTAGCCTCGACCAGGACCTGGCTCAACCACTCAAGGGGCTCGCTCGGTGCAGCGGCTATAGGGTTTTCCATATAGCCCTCATTGTAGCAGGGGCGCGGGAAATGCAAGGAGCTGAGGCGGTTATGATCGGGCCATGCATCCGAGGCCGGGTCGTCAGCCGATACCGTGAGCGAGCGGCAACACCAGGATGGCGTCTGCGACACGGATCGGATGAGATCCCTCCTTGACACCGGGTCTAGCCACGCGAATTCTGGCTCAGCACCGATCTCGCAAGGGAGGGGGTGGGCTGTGCGTAAAGCCAATTGCTGGACGCGAAGTCTTGCTTGTCACGGCTCGTAGAGGCCCTGGAACAGGGTCGGGAACGGGAAATTCTCACCGCCCGCAAGGGGCCGGCCAGATAACGGCACCTGGTTGTGGCTTGCGGCTTGCATCAGGCGCTCGGCCATGGCACACCGCGACTCGGCCTGAACAATCCGTGGTCAGTACATCCAGGCTACGCCGATCAGCGGTCACGCGTACTCGCAATCGAGTCCGACCGTGGCGGATAGCTGCGCTGTTCGTCGCTCGCCTGGCCGTCGGCCCACTGCTCGACATGGGGGTCGGCCCTCCCTGAGCGGATCTTACGTAGTTCGGACACGACATTGGTGTCGAGCATAGACATCAAGAAAATCAGCCGGCCGGATGCCGATACAAACACGGGGCGGATCAAACTTGATGCCGGCGAGGCCGGGCATCGCCAATGCATCGGCAATCTTGCGATGCCCGGCCGTGATGCGCCGATAGTCCTCGATGCTGAGCAGCACATGGGCGGGCTTGCCCTGGTCGGTAATGAATACCGGCCCCTTTAAGGCCGCTTTCCTGGCACGGCTGGTGCCCTTGATTGAACTCCCGGCTAGATAGAGTGATGATCGCCATGGGCGGCCCTCCTGCTGGCATAGACCCATCGCTCACGAATAAACGTTACTACCCCGTTCTTTTTCGTCAGTAGAGCTTGACCATTTTGGCTCCCGCCACGGATCAGGGAACGGCCCGGAGGCCAAAGCGACGCAACTCATGCAGGGACATAAAATAAGCGAAGGGATGGGCACCACCAGTCCTTTACGCATAACACACTCTACTGGCATTGGCGGGCGCATCGCGGACCCCGTCTCATAGGCGCGGCATCAATTCTCCGCGCGATGGTAGAGCGCCATATAGGCGGAATGGCTCAAGAGCGGCGCGCGCGCGACCGCCAACACGTCCTCGAGGTGTGCGGGGGTGCTGAGACCCACGAGGGTCGTGCCGAGCCCCGGCGTCGAGCGGTTGAATTGCAGGGCACGCCGGGCATCGTTGGCGAGACCGGGCATGGCCTGCACAAGGATGTCGATTGGCTGCCGGGCGAGATGCCCCTTGAACAGCCCATGACTCGCCACGGTGTAGAGGTTGGACGCCAAGGCCGCCTGCAGGGTCGAGGCCTCGCCCCCCTCGCCGGTGATCTGATTGAAGCGCGAGAAGCCCTCCAGCATGACGGCGTTGAACGGCAATTCGATCAGCGCGAAGTGGTGGTCACGCTCCGACCCCGTTACGGTCTTCGCCGCCTTCCCGGCGAGCGCCATGAGTGAGGCCAGCGACAGGAACGAGGCGTCGTCGGTGGCGACGCGAAACGCCTGAAAGCTCGACACCCCGTAATGGGCGATGGCGCCGTCGCGCACCGCCTCCTCGAGCGCCACGAACACCGCGGCAAGCTTATCGATCAAGGCCGCCTTGCCCGATACCGCGATATGGACCTCCGGCTGATCCACGAGAAACGCATCCAGGGTCTCGACCCCCAGGGCCACGCGACTCTGCTCGATCTGCGCGCGGATATGGGCAGGGCTCAGGACATGCGCCCCGGCGCAGTCCTCGCGCCGACCAAGCCCCTTGGCAACGATCTCCGCCTCTATGTAGGCCTTGGGATCGGCCGGGGTTTCCCCAGGAAAGGTCACGAATCCGCCCTTGGACATGAGCCACAGGGCCTCGCGCCCCACGCCATCGCCCAATGCCCGGCGCAGGCCCGCAGCGATGGCCGCGAGCGACCGGCCATAACGATAATGAGCGGCGGTATCGATGACATTCAGGCCGCTCACAAGCCCCTTGTGAACGATGTCGGCGATGGCTTGATCGGTGACGTCATCAGCGGCCCCCGGAAAGGTCCCAAGGCCGATGGCGCTTAGTTTCACGCGCCCCTGAAAGTCGCTGTAATGGCCAGGATCGAGACCGCAGGCACGGCTGTAGGCGTGCGTCGCCTCGGCGCTCGCGATCCCGGGGATGAGGCGCGCGGCGCGCCGGCCTACGATGCCCATAGACGCCTCTTCAGGGCCGGGTGATCCGAAAGTGCCGCGATGATCTCGTAAATCACGGGGCGTACCGGCCGTTCCTCGCCGTATTCCAGGCGATTGCGAAACAGATCCTCGTAATACGGCTCATCTTCATCCTCGTCCCAACCAACGGCGCGTAGCGCGTGACGGGCCGCCTCCGGGAGCGCCACCGGGAGCTCGCGTCCCGACAGCAGCCCCCACACCCCGGTCCAGGCCCGCGCCAACAGCAATGGGTGATAACCCCCGCCCCCGGTGGCAAGTACCGGCAATCCGGTGGCCATGACCCGCGCAACGATATCCAGAAAGCCGGCGGTCGACAGCCGGAACCGGCCCAAGGGATCCCCAAACAATGCGTCGGTCCCGGTCTGCAGGACGATGGCGTCCGGCCGGAAGCGCTCCACGACCGGTTGCCACACGCCTTCGAAGACCTCGCGGTACTCCCGGTCGTGTGTCTCGCGGGGCAGCGGGCAATTGAGGGCAAGGCCCACGGCCTTGGGTCCCCCCTGGTCCTGGAGGCGCCCGCCCTTGAAGGGATAGGCATAGCTGGTATCCATGTGCAGGGACACCGTCATGACCGAGGCGTCATCCCAGAAGGCCTGCTCCACCCCGTCGCCGTGATGCGCATCGATATCGAGATACAAGACCCGCAGACCCTCAGCACGCAACCGCAGGATCGCAAGCACGACATCATTCAGGTAACAAAAGCCGCGCGCCGCGTCGGGGACCGCGTGATGCATACCCCCGGCTGGGCTAAAGGCGTGGCACCCCGCAAGCACCGCCTCGGCCGCCTGCAGACTTCCGCCGGTGGCAAGGGCCGGGGTGTAGAACACACCCGGAAAGTACGGGTTCTCGATGGTGCCCAATTCATGGCGGGCGCGATCCTCGGGGCGCACACGCCCGAAGGCCTCGGCGCGCTTCAAGGCATTTACATAGTCGCGGGTATGAAAGCCGGTCAGCTCGCCCACGCTCGCCGGGCGTGAGCGCACAAACTCGGAGGGCCCGAGCGCCTCATAGGCGGTGATCACGTCGTAGGCCAGAGATACCCGCGGGATAGCGAGCGGATGGTTATGACCATAGCTCGGACGGCGGTAATGGGGGCCACCCACGAATACCGCGCGGCGCATGGTCCCCGGCTGCGTTCCGGTCATGCCTCTTTCAGTCCGTATTCCTTGATGGCGCGTGTGCGCATATAGAGATAGATGTGCCTAAGGGTCCGCACCGTCATCGCCAGCGGCTGGAGCGGCAGCGCGTCCTCGCGCCCACCGGCCAGACAATTGCGGTAATACACAAGCTCGCGCAGGTTGTCGCGCACCGCGTTGAGCGAGGGATCACCCTTAACAAAAACCTTAAAGATCTCAAGGGGGTCGGCCTGCTCATCCATGCCCGAAAGCGGATGATCGGCGGCCTGCGCAAACACGAGCATCAAGCGATTGACGAGACGCAACGCGCGCTCCACGGCGGACGCGAGCTCCAGGCGCCCTTCGCGCAAGGCCCCCTCAAGGACACCGATCTCGCCATCCACCTCGCGCATCGTGGTCTCAAGCCCCGAGACTGTCATGCCGCGCTAGACCTCCCGTCTCACATTCCGTAGAATCCGGCCATCTTATCACACCGCCCCCATGACGGGCGGCGTCCGGGAGGCCCATGAAAAAGCTCGTGAAGCTCGTGCGTCTGAACAACCTCATCTACAACACCAATCGCGACCCGCAGGTCTATCGTCGCGTCCCCAAAAAGCCCTTCCGGATTCAGGCACTGCTCGAAGGCGAGGGGCGCGCCCACGCACAGGTGATAGTCGACGGGGAGACCCAGGCGCGCTGTGATCAGCAGATCACGCTACCCAACACCTTTACCTGCGAGGTCGCCTTCGACACCGCCGGTAGCCGCGTGGCCACGCTGATCATCGAAAAGGGCGGCGAGTCCTTCCGGCAGGATCTGCGGCTCGACGTCATGGACCACGCCTGGGTCGGCTGAGCTACCAGGCGTACTGGGCGAGGAATTGCGGTAAAACGGTCACGATCTCCTCACGCTTGTAAAAGCGGTCGGCTCGCGACATCCGCATCTCGTCTTGTATGTCGGCGTCCCCGCCGAAACACAATACGGCGATCTGCAGGAGATATTCCATCCGCAAGGTCCTGATCACGTCGATCGGATCGAAGGCCTCGACCTCGTCGAGATCGAGCAGCAGGAAGCGATAGAGCAGGATCTCACTCCACTCGCCAGCCTCATCGAGCGAGGTGATCGCCACCATCTCCCAGTCGGCGGGGACCTGGGCCTTTAGCTGCTCGCGCATGGCTACATCGTTCGTCATGAGCAGGAATCGGCGCTTCAAACGCGCGGCGATCGTGGGGCCCGCCATGGGCTAACCGCCCGCCTCGTCCTCGTCCACCCCGGGCGTATAGAACTTCCCGAAATAGAAATCACGCCGGTTCAAGTCCTCATAGAGCGCCGCGCGCTCGTGCACCCCCTGCTCGACGATCTCGGCCATGAACGTGGCCTGCTCACCGTCCAGAATGAAGATGCGTCCAACCAGGTCCTCGTCGACATCCACGATGCGCGCGCTCAAGCCATCCGGGTAATCGATGTAGAGGAGGTATGAGCGGGTCTCGGGGTCCTCGGGATCAAGCGGCATCAGGGTAACCTTGCCGAGCCATGCGAGGCGCGCGGCCTGATTGAATTGGCGGATCTCGAGCTTCTTACCCAGCCGATACTTGTTGAGTTCGTTCTTGATCTGGCCTACATCGGTAACCTTGATGGACTTCATGCGTACCCCTCGCCAAAGCCCATATTGTAAGGCCGACCGCCAAGACAAGAAAGGCGGCAGGCATACCGCCTACCGCCTTGATGCATCGCGAGGAAGTCTCAGCCTTTGCGGCCCGCGACCTCTTTCATCACCTTACGGATGGCGCCTGGGGCGCTCATGATGTTCATGAAGCCATGCGAGCCCATCATGGAGGTATCGGGGAAATTGACGGCGATACGGTAGCGGGGGCGCAGGGCGATGACCCGCCGCCCGACGACCATCATCTCATAGGGGAGATAGGCGTAGCCGCGGTAGCGGTGGGCATCGATGAGACGCAGGATATGGCGATCGCCACCCTTGCCTTTCTTGATGCCAAAACCGAAGACCGTGGTCGGCTTAGGCGTCCCCGGGACATTCACTTCATAAACGAACGACGATGTCCCCACATGTTTCATGAGATTCGCGCGGATCGTGTTCACGGCCGCTGCATGATTCGGGAAACGGCGCACATGGTCTACGTTATTGAAGTACGGCATAAAGAGCGCGTAATGATAATTGCCGGGCTTCAGGTCGTCACGCGTCAGTCCGTGCCGCGAGCCGAACGGGGTCTTGGCCCCCAGCGCCATCTTCAAGGCCGCTTCGGTCTTGGGCAAGGGGTGCAGGCCATAGGCGACCGCCAGATAGGCCGGGTTCACGTACGATACCTGCCAGCTGCCATGGACCTTCGTGATCGATATCCGCTCAACCGCGCCAAAGCCGCCATTCTTGGCATGCGCCGCGGCATTCAACATCTCCGGATAGGTGGCGCACACGATGGTCGTACGCCGAAACGGTACATACTGGCCGACGACATGGAAACCATTCGTCGTCAGGGCCTTGCGCGTGGCCGTCACGACCTGCGTCATGGCCTCCGAACCCGCGGCCTGATGGCCCAGGATGAAGGGTTTATAGCGCACATGCGCAACGGCCACGGCACTCACGGTAAGCCCTGCCGCCAAGCAACATCCCAGCCATTGTCTCTTCTCCATGAATCACCCCTATTCTTTGAGCTTTTTAAGAGAAAAGGGGGGCACTAGGCCCCCCTCCAATATTCACATGATGTGAATGACAAGCGCTCTTCTTGTTAGAACTTCCATCCCCAGTTCGCCTCGAGCTGGTACTCGTGCATCTCAATCTTGATCGGCGCACCCCCAAAAGTGCCGGGGGCATTGCCGTAGAGGGCCTGCGGCAGGCCGTACATGGCGGCTATGCTCACATCCTGATGACGCGCGGTCCGCACCGTCACACCGGCTGTGACATGACGCTGGATGACGCCCGGGGCCAGGAGGTTCAGCAGGAGCTGGTTTTGTTGAATCGGTTGGTTGTTATAGGCGAAGCCGACGCGCCATGTGGTATTGCGGGTCGCCCGGTACTGATAGCCGATCTTGTAGACATCGATATCCTGCCAACCAAAGCCCGAGCCGTTGGTCGAACCGAACGGACCCGACACCAGATTCGGGGCGGTCGGAGAACCCGTGATGATGGTCGGATCGCCGATGGCCGGCACGTCCCCATAGAAAATTCGCTGGAAATCGAAGGCGATCGCCTGGCGGTTGGTTGGCTTGAAGGCCAGACCCACGACACCATTGGCCGGGATGTCCATGCGGCCCTGATTGGCAAAGAGGCCAGAGTACTTGGAGAACTTCGACATCGTCATGCGCGGCGAGAAAGCGATACCGACATCCAAACCCGGGAGGACCCGGAACTGGCCACCCACCTTGACACCGACTCCGTCGGAAGTGGCGACACCTTTGCCGGTCATGTTGTTGCCGCTCGCCGAGAAGCCCTCGAAATTGTTCAAGCCATCCGCGCTGAAACGCTGATAGGCGTAGATCAAGCTCAAACCGACGGCGTCATGACGCAGGAAACGGCGGGCGTAGGTCAATTGCAGGAACATCTGCGTGAGATTGACGCCCGTCTGCCCGCTGTAAAAGGGCCCCGTATGATAGTTGGTGTTCATACCGCCGTTACCATACAGCGCGACACCAACATAGTTGTTTCTGCTCAGCTTCTGGCTATAGCCGATGTGCGGAATCAGAAAGAAATCCGTGCTGCTGCCGTAACTGCCGGGCTTGGGATATGTCTGGCCCGCCATGCCACCTGCCGCATAGCCGCGAACGGGCCAGAAACCGGCGACACCCAGATCCAGATGGTTACCCACCATCGCGATGCCGGCGGGGTTGGTGGCCTGGATCATGCTGTCTTGCGGAAGCGCGGCACTGGCACCGGCCATGCCGTTGCTGATGGTGCTGTATCCGAGCTGAAAATAACCGGCGGTGGTCGCCATTGCGGTAGCGGGTAGGGCTATGGCGGCCGCAACGGCCGAGGCCAGCGCCCACTTCTTAGTGCTCACCATGATGTCCTCCTAATTGGACATAAATCACGAAAGGCGGCAGGGTGCCGCGTCGTTCGCGTCTCCGTGTCTTTTTTCTTTAGAATCGTTTTGTAGGGAACTCCCGACGCAAACAGACGGGGCAATATTCCCTAAGCGTCCCCTTCCTGTCAATATGCAAGAGGGAGACGATAAGTGGCCTGCGCCACCTCGTGAAAGGGCCGTCATAAGCCAAACTTTCTGGAAGACTCCATACAACATTAGGAGACACTTATATGCGTTCTCGATCGACCCTGGCGCCCGCACTTCTCATCGCGGCTACCAGCCTCGGTGTCGCCCACGCGTCGGGCTTTGCCATTTCGGAGCTCTCGATCACTGGACTCAGCGAGTCCGACGCCCTCGTGGCGAACACCAATAGTTTCGGTGCACTGGCCTATAATCCCGCGGCCATGGCCTTTCACAAAGGGGGATATGATCTCGGTCTGCAGGGAATCTACGACCACACACAGGTGACGCCGGCGGGCGGCACAGGGACCGTAATCGCGACCACTCCGCACTGGCAAACGATGCCCAATTTGTTCTGGTCGGACAAGATCGCGCCACACGCACGTTTCGGGTTTGGTATAAATGAACCTTATGGGCTGCAGATCGCATGGCCCGCACAAACTTTTCCGGCGCTTGCGCAGGGAGCGGCGTCAGCGCTCGCGCCGACCTACACGCAACTGCGTCTTTTCGACGTCGCGCCAAGCTTCTCGTACCGCTTCGGTCCGGTGGCCGTGGACGCCGGGGCCGACTACTATGACGCGCATCGCACGGTGCTCGGGACACCGCTTGCTACCGTAAGCGGCTCCGGGGATCAGGTCGGCGCGCATGTGGGGGCCTTGGGCCGGTGGGGTACGGTCGGGGTCGGTATCAATTACCGCTCGGCGGTCAATGTGCCGCTCGATGGGACACTCAGCGAACCCGGACAGTCCATTCCCGTCAACGCCACCCTGCACTTGCCCTGGCAATTGGCGGTCGGCGTGAACGACACGGTGACCAAAAAGTTCGGGGTCGAGTTCGATTTCAACCGGACCGGCTGGAGCCGCTTCAGCAACCTCGTGGTCACCCCCGCCCCAGGGGTAGGCGGCGGCCCGGCGCTGCTCACGAGCACCTACGACTGGCAGTCCTCGAACGCCTACCGCATAGGCCTGCACTACGCCTTGAGCCGTCATGTACGGCTGCGCGCCGGCTACGCCTACGACGTGACGGGCGCCACGAATAGCGACTTCTCGGCGCGCATACCGGATGCCAATCGTCAGGAGTTTAGTTTCGGGGCGAGCCAGCGACTGGGGGCCTGGAGCCTGAGCGCGGGCTACATGTACGTGCTTTTCAACACCCGCACCTATGCGTCGTCCACACCGTTGACCGGGGCGGACCCGAACGGCACGAGCGCCTACAACGGGACCTACAAGACCCGCGCCCAACTCTTTGGCGTCAGCATCAGCCGCCGGTTCTCTTAACGGGACCGGGGTTGTCGGGGCCGGAGCGGTGATCGCGCCGGCCCCGACCCTTACGGCTACAGCGTCCCGATATCCTCGCCCGCCATCTGACGCTTGACGATCTCGACGTCACGGCGATTGAGGGCGAATGGGAAGGAGCGGATGTCGGACGGACTGGAGTCGCCGTAGGGGCGATTGCA
>JAKBUS010000104.1 GCA_021841585.1 Pseudomonadota bacterium
CTTTCCTAGAAGCGGAGTCAACCATGCCAACGTTTGTTCGCACCGATAAATGCGATGGCTGCAAGGGTCAAGACAAGACCGCATGCATGTACATCTGCCCTCATGACCTCATGCTGCTCGACAAGGATGGCTCGAAGACCGGCCATGCGATGAAGGCGTTCAACCAGGAACCCGAGCAGTGCTGGGAATGCTACTCTTGCGTCAAGATCTGCCCGCAGAACGCGATCGAGGCGCGCCACTACGCCGATGTCGTGCCCATGGGCGGCTCGGTGCAGCCGCTACGCGGAACGGATTCGATCATGTGGACCATCAAGTTCCGCAATGGCGCCATGAAGCGTTTCAAGTTTCCGATTCGCACCACCCCGGAGGGCTCGATCAATCCGTACGGTGACAAGCCCAAGGCGGATATCTCCAAGCTCACGGACATGGCGCTTTTTACTGAATCCAAGCCTTATCCGTGCGACCGGAGCCAGCTGATCCGCGCCAAGTAATCGCGACGCGGCTTTTGAATCGACACCCGGCGAAACGGGCCGTGATCCCGGGCCGGGGTCTCTCAAGTAGGGTGAAACATGTCAACAGAAGCTACATTTGGTAACCCCCAGGTCGTTGAGGAGACCGTCGACATCCTTCTGATCGGCGGCGGTATGGCCGCCTGCGGCGCGGCTTACGAGATCATGCGCTGGACGGAAGGGACGGGGCTCAAGGTGAAACTGGTCGACAAGGCCGCCATGGATCGCTCCGGCGCCGTGGCCCAGGGTCTGTCCGCCATCAATACCTACATGGGCGGCCAGGACCCGGCGGATTACGCGCGGATGGTGGCCAATGACCTCATGGGCATTACCCGTGACGACCTGGCCTATGACGTCGGCCGCCACGTCGACGACTCGGTCCATCTGTTCGAGGAGTGGGGTCTGCCCATCTGGAAGCAGCCGGGCGATGAAGACAAGCCGCTGAAAGACGGCGGCAAGCCCGTGCGTTCCGGCAAATGGCAGATCATGATCAATGGTGAGTCCTACAAGGTCATCGTTGCCGAAGCCGCGAAGAAGGCCCTCGGGATGGACAACATTCAGGAGCGCGTTTTCATCGTTAAGCTCGTGAACGACAAGAAAGACCCCAAGCGCGTAGCGGGTGCGGTCGGCTTCAGCGTTCGCGACCACAAGGTTTACGTCTATAAGTTCAAGGCCTGCCTGCTCGTAGCGGGTGGTGCGGTGAACATCTTCCGCCCGCGCTCTGTCGGTGAGGGCACGGGCCGCGCCTGGTATCCGGTGTGGAATGCCGGTTCGACCTACGCCATGGCCGCCGAGGCCGGCGCCGAGCTCACCATGATGGAGAACCGCTTCGTGCCCGCGCGCTTCAAGGACGGCTACGGTCCGGTCGGCGCCTGGTTCCTGCTGTTCAAGGCCAAGGCGGTCAACGCCTTCGGCGAGGTCTACATGGAGCGCAACAAGGAGATGCTGAAACAGTATCCTCCTTATGGCCTTGCCCATGTGCCCGCGAGCTGCCTGCGCAATCACCTCATGCTGCATGAGATGAAGGAAGGCCGCGGTCCGATCTACATGGACACGCCGACCGCGCTCGCGAAGCTTGCCGAGACCATGACCCCGAAGGAGATCAAGCACCTCGAGGCCGAGGCCTGGGAAGACTTCCTCGACATGTGTATCGGCCAGGCCGGCGTGTGGGCGGGTGAGAACATCGAGCCCGAGAAGAAGCCGTCCGAGCTGATGCCGACCGAACCGTACCTGCTTGGCTCGCACTCGGGCTGCTCCGGGATCTGGGTCTCGGGACCCGAGGATCTTGGCGCGCCGGACGACTGGCACTGGGGCTACCGCTCCATGACCACCGTCAAGGGGCTTTTCACCGCCGGCGACGGCGTGGGCGCCTCGGGCCACAAGTTCTCTTCGGGCTCGCATGCCGAAGGGCGCATCGCCGCCAAGGGCATGGTGAAGTTCGCGCTCGACAACAAGGACTGGGTGCCGGAGCTTGATACGCCGGTGAACGAACTCGTCGAAGAGATCTACCGGCCGGTTCGTACCTTCCTGGAGCACAAGGACTACACCACGGCCATCGACGTCAATCCCCACTACATCACTCCGCGCATGCTGCAGTTCCGCCTGCAGAAGATCATGGACGAGTATGTGGCGGGCGTCGCGACCTGGTACCAGACCAACGCCAAGATGCTGGCGGTTGCCGAAGAGAAGCTCGAGATGCTGAAGGAAGATGCGCTGAAAATGCGCGCCAAGGACCTTCACGAGCTGCTGCGCGCCTGGGAGAACTACCACCGCGTGCTGGCCGCCGAGGCGCACATGAAGCATATCCAGTTCCGTGAGGAGTCCCGCTACCCCGGTTTCTACTACCGGATGGACTTCAACATGGTCGATGAAAAGAACTGGAAGTGCTTCGTGAACTCGACGTACGACCGCAAGACCAAGAAGTGGAACGTGTTCAAGCGTCCGCACGTCGACCTCGTCTCTAAGCCCACCGCAGCGTAAACGCGATACTCGCGGGCTTAAACGAGGTATAATGAGGGGGTCCCGCGGGACCCCCTTTTTTTGTCCGTCGCATCCTGGATTTCCACGAGGAAGCCATGAACCAAGATCCCTTCGACGCGCATTCCCAAAGCCCGATAACCCCTGTCAAGCTTGGCCTGGATGACCACTTCCAGTTCGCCTGCCACAGCCAGATCGCGTGCTTCAACAAATGCTGCCAGAGCATCGACATCCAGCTCACCCCCTACGACATTTTGCGCCTGAAGACACGCCTCCAGATCAGCGCGCGTGAGTTCCTGTTTCGTCACACGGTCCCGTTCGAGATGGATGGTCACGGCGTGCCGGGCCTCAAGCTACGCACCGCCGACGAATCGACCCGTTGCCAGTTTCTGACCGAGCAGGGCTGTGGCGTCTACGAAGACCGGCCAACCGCCTGCCGCTATTACGCCCTCGGCCTCATGTCGATGCGTAAAAAGGATTCACCGACCGACGAGGACGCGTACTTCGTCGTAAAAGAGGATCATTGCCTGGGCCATGGCGAGCCGCAGACGCAGACCGTGCGCGCCTACCGTGAGAGCCAGGGCGTCGACGTCTATGACGACATGAATCGCGAGTGGCGGCAGGTCGTTTTGAAGAAGCGCTCGTGTGGACCGACCATAGGCAAGCCGTCGGATCGCAGCCTGCAGCTGTTTTTCCTCGCGAGCTATGACCTAGACGGGTTCCGCGACTTCATTGGCACATCGTCCTTCGATGAGGTCTATGTGGTCGCGCCGCAGGAGCGGGAACGGCTCATGCAAGACGATGTAGCCCTCATGCGCTTCGCGTTTCGCTTCCTAAAGCAGTCGCTATTCGGGGAAAACACCATCCCCGAGCGCCCCGGGGCCCTGGAAAAGCGCCTTGCGCGCCGCCGGGAGCGCGCCGCCACGGCCGGCGAGACAGGCTAGAGCGGGTCCGGGCGGGGCCGCGCCACGCCCACCTTCTGCCCGACCGCGGGCATGCGCTCTTCGCGTAGACACGTCGCGCAGTCGTCGGCGCGCATGAGCGGGCCGGCCAGATCCCCGGCGTAGCGGTCGCACCCCCAGCGGCGCATGGCCTCGTATTGTTCCGGGGTGGTGACGTGCGAGGCCACGACCACGATATCGAGGGCATGCAGGGTCGCGATGATGGTCGTGAGGTCGTCAATGGACTTCGCATCCGCCGAGTCATCGACGGTCAAAGCGGCGTCGAGGCGCACCACGCGCAGCGCGAGCGCCTTCAGGTAGGGGAGGCTGGAATACCCGGCCCCGTAGTCGCCCAGCATCACATCGACACCGTGCCGGCGCCAGCCGGACAAAGCCTCGAGCACGCCCTGCGGGTCATCCGTCACGTCCTCCTCGCGTATCTCCACGCCCACCATCTCCGGGTACCCGCCGCGGCCGCTCAAAAGTGCGGCGAACGACTCCTGGAGACGGGCGTCGCGAAACGGCCGGGGACCAAGCCGGATGTAGACCGGCGGCATCTCGAGGCCCTGATCGCGCCAGCGCTTAAGCTCGCCACCCACCTGGCGCAGCGTCCACTCCGCAAGCGACACCGCGAGGCCAGCCTCTTCGGCGATCCCCAGGAAGTCATCGCCATCCAGCAAGCCCTGGACCGGATGGCGCCACCTGAGGACCGTTTCTATTGCCACCACCAGGCGTTCACCGACGGTGCGCACAGGCCGGTAATAGAGCACCAGCTCGCCCGCGCTCAAGGCCTTATGCAAGCCGCTTGCGAGGCGAATTTCATCATGGGAAGTGGCGTTGACGGCCTCATCGTAACAACGATACAGCCCGCGACCGGAGCGCTTGGCCTGATACATGGCGGCATCACTGTGGCGCAACAGGGTATCGACGTCACGGCCGTCCTGGGGGTAGAGGGCCACACCGATGCTGGCGCTGCTATAGAGGGTGTGGTCCTCCAGGAGAAAGGGCGCCGTCAGCGCGCGCAGGAGCTTGTCGGCGATCAGCGCCGCGTCCAAGGGCGTGACCAGCGCCGCCGTCAGGATGACGAACTCATCCCCACCGAGACGTCCGACCATATCCTCGGCGCGCAAGGTCTCCTGCAGGCGGCGCGCCACGAGCCGCAGGAAGCGATCGCCCTGCTCGTGGCCAAGCGAGTCGTTGACACCCTTGAAGTCGTCTAGATCGACGAACATCACC
>JAKBUS010000105.1 GCA_021841585.1 Pseudomonadota bacterium
TCGGGGGCGCGGCCTATGACGTTCACGGCCAGCCGTTGCCCGAGGAGGTGCTGAAGCTCGCCCGCGAGGCCGATGCCATTTTGCTCGGGGCGGTCGGCGGACGCCAATGGGAGGCCTTGCCGATCGCGCTGAGACCCGAGAAGGCCCTGCTCGGCCTGCGCGCGGCATTGGGCGTTTTTGCCAACCTGCGGCCCGCGATCCTGTACCCGCAGCTGGCGGGCGCCTCGACGCTGCGTGCCGAGGTGGTCGCCGGACTCGATCTCATGATCGTGCGCGAGCTTACGGGCGGCATCTATTTCGGGGAACCGCGCGGTATACGCACGTTGGATACCGGCGAACGCCAGGGCTTCAACACGCTTGTCTATTCCGAATCGGAGATCGAGCGGGTGGCGGTGCGCGCCTTTGAGACCGCCCGCACCCGCGCCCACCGGGTGTGCTCGGTGGATAAGGCCAATGTCCTCGAGGCCACCGAGCTATGGCGCGAGGTGGTGACGCGCGTCGCCAGCCGTTATCCGGACGTCGCGGTCACGCATATGTACGTCGATAACGCCGCCATGCAGCTGGTGCGGGCCCCCAAGCAGTTTGATGTGCTGGTCACGACCAATATGTTCGGCGACATCCTGTCGGACGCGGCGGCCATGCTCACCGGCTCGATCGGGATGCTGCCTTCGGCGTCGTTGAATGAGACCGACCGCGGGCTCTATGAGCCCATCCATGGCTCGGCACCGGATATCGCCGGCAAGGGTATCGCCAATCCATTGGCTACCATCCTGTCGGTGGCGATGATGCTGCGCTATAGCTTTCACGAGCCGTCATTGGCCGCACGCGTCGAGGCGGCGGTATCGGCGGTGCTCGATCGCGGCCTGCGCACGGCCGACATCCGCGAGGGCGGGCCGGCCGCGGTCTCTACCCGGGCCATGGGGGACGCCGTGGTCGCGGCGTTACGATCCGCGCTCTCTTGATTTTCCGTGAAGCGGCCTTGGGGCCCGGAGTCTTATAAGGTATGACGCACACTTTCGATGTCGCGGTGGTGGGGGCGACCGGCGCGGTCGGCGAGGTCATGTTGGCGATGCTCGCGGAACGTAAGTTTCCGGTACGCCATCTCTATGCACTGGCCTCGCAACGCTCGGTGGGGGCCAAGGTGCGGTCTGGCGATAACGAGCTTACGGTGCTCGACCTTGCGACCTTCGATTTCAGCAAGGTGCAGATCGGTCTGTTTTCGGCGGGCGGCGAGATCTCCGCGATCTATGCCCCGAAGGCGGCGGCCGCCGGCTGCGTCGTCATCGACAACACCGCCCATTTCCGCTACGAAGACGATATTCCGCTGGTGGTGCCCGAGGTGAATCCGCAGGATATCGCGCGATACACGGCGCGCGGGATCATCGCCAATCCCAATTGCTCGACCATCCAGATGGTGGTGGCCTTGAAGCCGCTCTATGATGCGGTCGGCATCGAGCGTATCAACGTCTGTACCTATCAATCAGTATCAGGCACCGGGAAAGAGGCCCTGGAAGAACTGGCAGCGCAGTCGCGCGCGGTGCTCTCGGGCCAGCCTGTGACCAGTAAGGTCTATCCCAAGCCCATCGCTTTCAATGTGTTGCCCCATATTGATGTCTTTCTCGAAAATGGCTATACCAAAGAAGAGATGAAGATGGTGTGGGAGACGAACAAGATCATGGGTGACCCCTCGATTCGCGTGAATCCCACGACCGCGCGGGTGCCGGTGCTCTACGGCCACTCCGAGGCCCTGCATATCGAGACCCGCGAGAAACTGACGGCTGCGGCAGCGCGTGCGCTGCTCGAAAAGGCCCCTGGGGTCGTGGTCCTGGACGAGCGCCGGGCGGGCGGCTACCCGACCGCGGTCACCGAATCGGCGGGACGCGATCCGGTGTTCGTGGGTCGCATCCGCGAGGATCTGTCGCACCCGCGCGGGCTCGATCTGTGGGTAGTGTCGGACAATCTGCGCAAAGGCGCGGCCTTGAACAGTATCCAGATCGCCGAGCGTTTGGTGGCGACGTTTTTATAGTCTATAGTCCGAAGAACCAATTCGAGGGATTTCTCAAGAAGACCCTCGAAATCCATGAAATCTCGGGGAGCGAAATGGGCCCCCAGGAGCAGGCGTAATGGCGAAGAATTGCAAACATCGGTCGAGAATGGTCCCGATCCTCTGGGCGACCGCGCTATTCTATGCGCCACTCGCGCAGGCCCTGGGCCTGGGATCGCTGACGGTCACCTCCAACCTGGGGCAACCGCTGCGCGCCGAGATCCCGCTTTTGTCACTACACCGCAGCGAGCGTCACTCCGTGCATGTGGCGATTGCGTCCGGTGCCGACTTCGCGGCTGCGGGGCTCCGGAAGTCGCGGGCCTTGCGCGCGATCCACTGCCGCGTCCGGCGCGTTGGCAGCGGCTATGAGATCATGTTGCAGAGTCGCCAACCGATCAATGAGCCGTTTCTGCATTTTCTGCTGCATGTGCGCTGGTCGGGTGGCTCCCTGCTGCACATGTATACCGCGCTCCTGAATCCGACAAACGGGATCACGATGCTGCCGCAGGGCGGATCGATGCCCCAGGTCCGGCCGATCGCCGCGGCGCCGGCGCCGGCGCCGGCGCCGGCGCCGGTCCGACCGCAGCGATCACGGCGGCCGGCCACCACCGTCGTCCGTCCCGGGGAGACACTGTGGGCGGTGGCGACCCGCACGGCGCCTCATAGCGGCACCATCCCGCAGGCGTTGGAGGCCTTTCTGCGCACCAATCCGGGGGCGTTCTTTCGCAGGAACGTGAATGACTTGCGTGCGGGGGCCGTGCTGAAGATCCCGTCGGCGCAGCAGATTCATGCGCTCAGTGCGCACCATGCCACGATGTGGCTCGCGTCCCAGGACCGGGCCTGGCGCCATTACAAGATGCAACTTGCGCAAACCCCGGCGAGTGCCGCCCGCGCGAGTGCCAGTGTGGCCGGGACATTGACGCGGGCGCGCCTGGTGCCGGCCGTGCAGCGGCCTTTGCATATCGAGGCCGCGCGGCTGACTACGGCCGCCGGGGCCGGTGGTGGCGGCAAGGGCGGTTCGGCCTCGTTCGAGCGCCGCGTGCAACGCCTGCAAAAGGAACTGCAGAAGACCCGGCGGCTCATGACCCTGGAAGACCAGGAGCTCGCATTATTGCAGCGACAGGCCGCGGCGCGCGCCGCCCATGCCCCGGCGGTCGCCACAGGCGCTATCGCCAAGGCCGTCCCGGCGGCCGCCACGCAGCCGGTCGGGCATGCCATGCCCGACGCCGCTGCGATCAAGCCTCATGCGGTGCTACCCGTACACCGGATCACCGCGCCGGTCAGGCCGCTGCCGCCGCCATCGCCCGCGCCGTCGTTTTTGTCGACGCTGCTGACCTCGGAACGTACCCCCATCCTAGGGGCCTTGCTGGTGATCGTCCTTGGCGGCGGATTGCTCGCGATTCGCAGGCGACGCCAGAGCATGGCGGAATTTGAAGAAAGCATCCTGTCGGGGGGCGGACTCAGTTCGGAAGGGCAGATGCCTGATACGGCGGGATTGCCAAAGACCCCGGACGTCTCGTTTCTGAGCGAGTTCAGTCAGGGTAATGCCGGCGGTACCCTGCATGCCGACGAGGTGGATCCCTTGGCGGAGGCGGATGTCTACCTTGCCTATGGACGCGACGAACAAGCCGAGGAGATCCTGCGAGAGGCCGCGACCAAGGAGCCGGCACGCCTGGAGTTGAAGCTGAAGCTGCTCGAGATCTATCTCCAGCGCCATGACAAGAAGGCCTTTGAGATCGTCGCCGAGGAGATCTATGCGGCCTCCGAGGGCCGTGGCCCGGCGTGGCAAAAGGTCGAGGAGCTGGGACGTAAGCTTGATCCGTCTAATCCGCTTTTTAAGGGCAATGCACGGATCTCGCAGCCTGACGCGGGCGTGGTAGCAGGCGACGATGAGCCGGCATCCGGTGCAGGGCTCTCTGATCGTATCGATTTCGCGGCCGTGGCCCGCGAGCTCGCGGAGGTATCCGCGCCACAGTCGGCGCCGGCCGGCCTCGATGAGGGGGAGGGATCCCTGGACTGGTCTGTGGGTGATGAGGCCCTGAACACGGAATCTCTCGGGTCCCCGCGGGCCGAACCCGTTATCGCCGACCAGAAAGAGTCCGAATCGGGGCTCAATGATGACGGGGTCTTGGACTTTTCGCTCGACCTGGGGCGCCCATCAGAGCTCGTGGGAGATACGGAGAGGCGCCTCCCGGACGCCTCGTCGGCTGAGGATGCCCAGGCCGAATCTGTCGACTTTCAGTGGGATCATTCCCTCGAGCCTGCGGCCAAGACGGATGGGGGCGCTGACGAGTTCGCGATCCGGTTCGACGAAGACGAGACCCAGGATCTGACGGCCCGCGATCTGGATCTGGGGAATTCCGCACCTGATCAGCGAGCCCGCGATACCCTGTTTGCCGGCGAGCTGCCTTTTGAGTCGGTGTCGGGTGGGGCGGAGGAGGGCGAGCTGGTGCTCGAGGCCGACATACACACCGACGGCCAGGCCATCGACACCAAGCTCGATCTGGCGCGCGTCTACATCGATATGGGCGACAAGGATGGTGCGCGCGGGATACTCGAAGAGGTA
>JAKBUS010000106.1 GCA_021841585.1 Pseudomonadota bacterium
GTGAACCCGAGCCTCGAGGGCTTGCGTCAGGCGGCGGCCGGCCTCCGCCACGAGGCGGTGGCCGTGGGGCAGCTACCGGACCCTCGACTGTCGCTTGGCGCGCAGAACGTGCCGCTGAACAACTTTTCCATGAGCCAACAGCAGATGAGCGTCGTCCAGTTCGGCGTGAGCCAGGAATTTCCGCCGTGGGGCACGCTTGCCGCCCGGCGTCGCAAGGCCGCCTTCACGACGCGCGCCGCCATTGAGAACGGCTACGAGCGGCGCGCCGAGATCGTCTTTCTGTTGCGCCAGGCCTGGTTTGCGGCCCTCTACGCGCACAAGGCCGCCGCGGCCGTCCTTCGTGAAGAGGGTCTGGCCCAAGAGACTCTCGCTGCAGCCCGTGCCCGCTATCGCGCTGGCCGCGCTTCCCTGGCCGACGTCCTGCGCGCCGAGCTCGCTGTGGACGGCCTGCGCAACCGCGCCGACCGTCTCCAGGCAACCGATGCCGCGGCGCATGCCCGCATCGCCCAGATCCTGGCGCAATCCCAGCCCCCGGTGCTCGATACCCGGTGGCCGCCCCTGCCCGTCCCCGCGACTGTGATCGCCCATGTGACCCGTCAACCCGCGCTGCTTGCGGCGCGCGATGAATGGCGCGCGGCGCGCGCCGCGGTGGGCATCGCCAAGAGCGCTTATTGGCCGACGATCACGGTCAGTGCCGACTACGGCAAGGACTTCTTTCCGGGCAGCCCCAACTGGTTATCCGTGGGCCTGGCCTTCAGCCTGCCGATCTTTCCGGCTGAACGTCAGGATCAGGGGCTTGATGCCGCGCGCGCCCGCAGCCTCGAGGCGCGGTATCGCTACGAGGACCATAGCCTCGCCTTGATACGCCGTCTGCGCACCGCCCGGTCTCTCTATGCGGCCCTAAAGCGCGAGCTCGCGCGCACCGAGAGATCGCTCTTGCCGACCGCCCAGGCGGCCTTTTCCGCGGCCCTGGATTCCTATGCCGCCGGGCGTCTGGGCATGACCGCGACCCTGGCCGCCCAGAGACGGGTCCTCAAATACGCGCTCTTGCGCCTCGATGACCGCAAGGATCTCGAAACCGTGGCCGCCGAGATCGACTGGCTGACGACACAACGATCAGGGAGATACGGAAATGGCCAATAAGTGGAGAGGTTTCCTGCTCGCGGGTGCGGGCATGGCGGTCGCCGCAGGCGCTATTTGGTATGTCTCGGCACCGTCCACCAAGGCCTCCCCGGCGGCCGCATCGGCGCCGCGATCGATGGCAAAGGCCAAGCGCCGCATCCTCTATTGGGCGAATCCCATGAACCCGAGCATCCATTCGGATCATCCCATGAAGGACAATATGGGCATGGCCTATACGCCGGTCTATGCGCCGCGTGCGCAGACCCAGGCGCGGCATGCCAAGCGCCGCATCCTCTATTGGGCGAACCCCATGAACCCGAGCATCCATTCGGATCATCCCATGAAGGACAGTATGGGCATGGCCTATACGCCGGTCTATGCGCCGAGCGTGAAGGCCACCAGCCATCCGGGGCTCGCGATCAACCCGCGTCTTCGGCAAAGTCTCGGTGTCCGCCTGGTTTCGGTACGACTTCGGCCGATGGGCCGTCCCATCCATACCGTGGGAACCGTGGCGGTCGACGAAAACCGGGTCTATGCGATCAATCCGCGTTTCTCCGGATGGGTAAAGCGGCTCAATACGCGCGCCGTGGGCGACCCGGTGCGTAACGGGGAAGTCCTGGCATGGGTCTACGCGCCGGCCTTGTATGCCGCCGAGCGCGAATATTTTATTGCGCGAGCCGTTCGGAATATCGCCGGCAACGCGCGCTTGGGGCGTGCCGCTCGCGCCCGTCTGCGCCTGCTCGGACTGACCCGCTCGGACATACAGGCGCTCGATCGGCGCGGCAAGCCGCTGCGCTATGTCCCGGTCACAGCGCCCGTCTCCGGGGTGGTGCAGCGCCTCGGCGTCCATCAGGGCGGTTATATCTCGCCACGTCACGATTTCATGCGCATCGCCAACCTCGACCGTGTGTGGATGAACGTCGCGATCTACGCATCGCAGCTGCCATGGGTGCGGATCGGCGACCCCGTGCGACTCACGCTCCCGGCCTACCCAGGACGGGTGTGGACGGGCTATGTGACATTCCTCTACCCGACGCTCGATCCCAAGACGCGCACGGTGACCGCGCGGCTCAGCGTCCCGACGCAAGGCGGACTCCTGCGGCCCGGCATGTACGCTCAGGCGACCGTGCTTACTCGTTCGCGCACGGCCTTGGCGGTCCCCGCGAGCGCGGTATTGCGCACTCGGCGAGGCGATTTCGTCATGATCGGCAGCGCCCAGGGACACTTTGTGCCGGTGCAGGTGACGCTCGGGCCCTCGAGTCGCGGCTGGACGGTCATAAGGCGTGGCCTCACCGCCGGTGAAAAGGTGGTCGACGCCGCGCAGTTCCTGCTGTATTCGGAGTCCCAGTTCCAGGCCGTGCAGGCGCGCATGCTGCCGACGCATGCCGCCGGCGCCCCCGGACGCCGCCGCTCGGTGCCCGCCAAGGGTGGGGTGCGCCATGATTAAGGCCGTGATGCGCTGGTGTATCACAAATCCGGTGCTGGTGCTGATCGCCGCAGGCTTTCTGCTCACCGCCGGAATCCTCGCCTTGACCCATACTCCGCTGGAGGCCTTGCCGGACATCTCGCCTGCCGAGGTCATCGTCAAGACCCGCTATCCCGGCCAGGCCCCGCAGGTGGTGCAGGATCAGGTGACCTATCCCCTAGAGACGACGCTCCAGGAGGTGCCGGGGGCGACCGCGGTGCGTGGCTACTCCATGTTCGGCGACTCCTATGTCTATGTGCTCTTCAAGGGCGGCACGCGCATCTATCAGGCGCGCAACCTCGTGCTCCAGTATCTGAGTCAGGCGCAGTCGCGATTGCCGCTAGGGGTCGTGCCCGCGATCGGGCCGAACAGCTCGGGGGTCGACTGGATATTCGAATATGCCCTTACGGATCCCAGCGGAACCCGGAATCTCGCGCAACTCACGACCCTGCAAAACTGGACCCTGAAGTACGCCCTCCAGGCCGTTCCCGGTGTCGCCCAGGTTGCGACCCTGGGGGGCATGGTCTCCGAGTATCAGGTGGTGGTGAATCCCCAGAAGCTGCTTGCCTATGACGTGACCTTGCCGCAGGTGGAGGCCGCGATCCGCGCCGCCAACGGCGAGACCAGCGGCTCGGTCGTGGACCTGGGGTCCACGGGCTATATCGTACGCACCTCGGGCTATATCCATTCCCTCGGGGATCTGGCGCACGCCCCGCTCGGGGTGCGCGACGGTGTGCCAGTCATGCTGCGCGATGTGGCGCGCATCCAGCGCGGGCCTGAGCTTGCCAACGGCCTGGCGGAGTTGAACGGCGAGGGGCCGGTCGTGGGCGGGATCGTCATGATGGACCAGGGTGGCAATGCCGATCTCATCATCCGCCGCATCGAGCGCAAGTTGCGGACGCTGCGTACGTCCCTGCCGCCTGGCGTCCGGGTGGTCACCACCTACAGCCAGGCGCCGCTCATCGCCCGCAGCATCCACACCCTGACCGGGAAGATCCTCGAGGAGATCGCCGCCGTGGCGCTCATCTCGCTCATCTTTTTATGGCGCGCGCGCTCCGCGCTGGTCGCGGTCGTGGTCCTGCCGCTTGGCATCCTGATCGCTTTTCTGATCATGTGGCTGCAGGGCATCCCCGCGAACATCATGTCCTTGGGTGGCATCGCCATCGCCATAGGCGTGATGATGGACGCGGTCGTTGTGATGATCGAAAACATGCATAAGCACCTCGAGCGGGAACCGGACATCAGTTCCTGGACGGCGGCGTTCGCGGCCACCCAGGAGGTCGGCCCGGCGCTCTTCTTTTCGCTCGTGATCATCGCCGTGGCGTTTCTGCCGATCTTCGCCTTAGGGGGCGAGGAAGGCCGGTTGTTCGCTCCCCTGGCCTACACCAAGACCTATGCGGTGGCGGTGGCGGCGGTGCTTTCCATCACGCTCGTGCCGATCCTCATGGCCTGGTTCATTCGCGGGCACATCCCCCCGGAACACAAAAATCCCCTGAATCGGTTGCTGGCCGCCCTCTATGCCCCGCTGATCCGCATGGTTCTTTCGGCCCCACGTCTCATCCTGGTCGCGGCCCTGCTGCTCACGCTCACCATTCTTTATCCCTTGAGCCGCCTGGGGTCGCAGTTCATGCCGCCGTTGAACGAAGGCACCTTGCTCTACATGCCGGTGTTTCAGAACCCGGCGGTCTCGATCGGCGAGGTCGGACAGGTTCTGCAGCAGACCGATCGCATCCTGAAGACCTTCCCCGAGGTCAAGACCGTCTTTGGGCAGGCCGGGCGCGCGCAGACCGCGACCGATCAGGCCCCATTGTCCATGTTCGACACCACCGTGACCTTGCGGCGGCGGTCACGGTGGCCCGCAGGCATGACCTTGCACCGCCTTCAGGATGCCATGACCCGGGCCCTCGATATCCCGGGTCTGTCCATCGTCTGGACCCAGCCCATCAAGAACCGCGTGGACATGGTCACGACCGGGCTTAC
>JAKBUS010000107.1 GCA_021841585.1 Pseudomonadota bacterium
GATCGCCATACCCGCCCCCGTTTTTGGTTCACTGTCGAAACGGTGCCCCAAATCCGGGGCGGTACGTGAAGGCACGAATCGCGTGCCTGGCTTATATGGTGGGCCCGGAAGGACTCGAACCTTCGACCAGAGGATTATGAGTCCCCTGCTCTAACCGACTGAGCTACAGGCCCGTGAGAGGGTGCTTACATATCCAGGAAGCTGCGCAGGTGCTCCGAGCGGCTCGGGTGACGCAGCTTGCGCAAGGCCTTCGCCTCGATCTGGCGTATCCGCTCGCGCGTCACATCGAACTGCTTGCCCACCTCTTCCAGGGTGTGGTCGGTGTTCATGCCGATCCCGAAACGCATGCGCAGGACCTTGGCCTCGCGCGGCGTCAGCGTGTCCAATATATCAAGGGTCGCGGCCTTGAGGCCAGCCACGGTCGCGGCATCGGTCGGGGCCATGATGCTCGTGTCCTCCACGAAGTCACCCAGATGCGAATCCTCGTCGTCGCCGATCGGGGTCTCCATGGAGATCGGCTCCTTGGCGATCTTCAGTACCTTGCGGATCTTGTCCTCGGGCATGTCCATGCGCACCGCGAGCTCCTCGGGGGTGGCCTCGCGGCCCATCTCCTGCAGCATCTGACGCGAGATCCGGTTCAACTTGTTGATGGTCTCGATCATATGCACCGGGATACGGATGGTGCGCGCCTGATCGGCGATGGAACGCGTGATCGCCTGACGGATCCACCACGTCGCATAGGTCGAAAACTTGTAGCCGCGCCGGTACTCGAATTTGTCGACCGCCTTCATGAGGCCGATGTTGCCCTCCTGGATCAGGTCCAGGAACTGCAGGCCGCGATTCGTGTACTTCTTGGCGATGGAAATCACGAGGCGCAGGTTGGCCTCGACCATCTCCTTCTTGGCGCGCCGCGCCTTGGCCTCGCCGATGGACATGCGCCGATTGACCTCCTTCAGGTCGGCGATCGGCAGTCCGGCGCGCACCTCGATATCGGCGAGCTTCGTCTGCGCGCTATTGATCGTGGCGATGTTGGCCTCTATGATCTCGGCGTTGCCTTCACCACCCTTGCCGATCTTCTTGATCCAGCGCGGATTGGTCTCGTTGCCGGGAAAGCTCTTCAGGAACACCTTGCGGGACATGCGCGCCTTGCCGACGCACACCTCCATGATCAGCCTTTCCTGCTCGCGGGCCTCGTCGACCAGCGTGCGCACGTGCTCGACCAGACGATTGATCTGCTTCGAGACGAACTTGATCTCCATGAACTCTTCGGCGAGCTTCTCCTGGCCCTTTGCAACCTCCGGACTCTTGAAGCCCTTCTTCTCCGCGGCCTTCGTGATCACGGCATGCAGCTTGCGGATGCGGCCAAAGCGCTCGAGCGCCTCCTCGCGATCCGGACCGCCGTCCTCATCGGCCTCGACGTTGTCGCCATCGTCCGACTCCTCGTCGCTATCATCGACCGCGCTCACGTCGCGATCGATTTCCGCCGGCGGCGGCGCATCGAGAGCCTGCGGGTCGACGAAATCCACGACCAGATCCGTAAGGCGCATCTGATCCTGCTCGACGAGCTCCATCATCCGCAATACCTCGGCGATGGTCGCCGGGCACGCGGCAATGGCCTCGGTGCTCTGGCGGATGCCGTCCTCGATACGCTTGGCGAGATCGATCTCGCCCTCGCGCGTCAAAAGCTCGACCGTTCCCATCTCGCGCATGTACATGCGCACCGGGTCCGTGGTGCGGCCGAACTCGCCCTCCACGGCCGACGCCAGTACCTGCTCGGCCTCTTCCACGACCTCATCATCATCGGGGGTCGTGGCCGAATCGTTCTTCATCAACAGGGTGTCGGGGTCCGGGGCTTGATCGTAGACCTCAATACCCATATCGTTGATCATGTTGATGACGGTCTCGATCTGATCCGCGTCATGCACATCCTCGGGCAGGTGATCATTAATGTCCCGATAAGTCAGGAACCCCTGCTCTTTACCCTGAAGAATGAGCTTCTTGAGCTGCAGGCGTTGCGTCTCTTGATCCATTAAGGTCGCCCTTCGTGCGGTTTCGGTTGGATTCGGACTCAAAAAATTAACTAACAATTATAGCAGACTGCACACACCCCATAGCGGCGACTACTAGGCCCCGGTATTGCGGTCGCGCAGATAAGCGACCACCTCGGCCTGCTCGTCGGGAGTCAGATTACCTTTATTTATCAGATACCTATGACGCTCCTTGGCCTTCGCCGCGCGGGCCTGTTCGTTCAGTGTCCTCATGGTGTCGCGCATGACCCCCTTTTGATCGGGCAGCAATGACGGGTACTCCCACGCCGCAAGCCGCGCCAAGATCGCTTGGTGCGGACTGTCGGCAAACCGTTCGACAATCGCGCCGGTCGTAAGCCCTGGGGTCTCGCGCAGCAACGCCACGAGCGCCGCCAAGACGTCCATGCCGGGCCGACCAGGGGGCGGAAGCTCCCCTACCTCCTGAATGAGGGCGGGATATTGCAAAAGCAAGGCCACGGCCTGACGCACCAGAGAGCCACCACGCACCGGGGCGGGGGGTTGGGGCCGTGGCGCGACATCCGCGGCGCGCGCTGGCGCCAAGACCGCGGCCTGCGGGACCTTCAATGCCGAGAGCTCGGCCAGTCTGCCAATCATGAGTTCGTACAGCGCACCTTTTGCTAGCTTCGACAACAAGGGCTTGGCAAGTTCAACCAACCGCGCCCTTCCATCCATTCGCGAAAGGTCCGCGCGCGCACACAACGTCTCGAAAAAGAATTCCGGCAATTCCGTCGCGGACCGCAACCGTGCCTGGAACCCGGCGGCCCCCTCGGCGCGCACCAGCGTATCGGGGTCCTCGCCCTCGGGGAGGAACAGGAAACTCGCCTGGCGCCCATCGCGCAAGACCGTCAGCGCCTGCTCCAGGGCGCGCCACGCGGCCTCGCGCCCAGCCCTATCCCCGTCAAAGCAGAACACGACCTCCGGCGCATGACGAAACAGCCGGTCTAGGTGCTCGCGGGTGGTCGCCGTACCCAGGGTCGCGACCACATGCGCCACCCCGAACTGGGACAGCGCCAGGACATCCATATAACCCTCGACGACCACGACCTGCCCGGCCTTGTCGATCGCCGCCAGCGCCTGCGGCAATCCATAGAGCTCGCGCCCCTTGTGAAACAGGACCGTCTCCGGGGAGTTCATGTACTTGGGCTCGCCCTGGTCGAGTACCCGCCCGCCGAAGCCTATGACGCGTCCGCGCGCGTCGCTGATCGGGAACATCACGCGGTCCCGAAAACGGTCGTAGAAACCGCTCGCCCCGTCACGGGCGATGACAAGCCCGGCGCGCTCCAGGACCGCCGGCTCGAAGTCCTTGGCCAAGGCGCTCAGCAGCCCATTCCACCCCGGCGGGGCGTAGCCCAGCTGGTAGTCCTTGGCGACCGCACCCGTTATGCCCCGCCCCTTCAGGTAGGTGCGCGCGCGCTCGGCGGCCGGATGGTGACGCAGGGCCTCCTGATAGTAGCGGGCGGCGGCGGCCAGCACCGGCCGCGGATCCGGCCCCGCGGGCGCCGCCGGCCGGCCGTCCTGCGGCACCTCAAGGCCGGCCCGGTGCGCAAGCTCGGTCACGGCCTCGACGAAGCCTAATCGCTCATAGGCCATCAGGAATCCGATCGCGGACCCATGCGCCCCGCAACCGAAGCAGTGGTAGAACTGCTTGTCGGCGCTCACCGTAAATGAGGGGGTCCGCTCTTCGTGAAACGGGCAGCAGGCCTTATGGTCGCGACCCGCCTTGCGCAACGGCACGCGCCCGCTGACCAATTCGACGATATCCGTGCGCGCGAGTACGGCATCGATAAAGGACGACGGTATCTTAGTGGCCACAGGGCCTCCCTGGGCGCCCGCACCCGGAAGACAGACGCCCGTCCCTAACTCAGTCGCTCCTTGATACGCGCGCTGATCGCGGCCATGTCGGCGCGGCCCTGCACGCGCGGCTTGATATGCGCCACCACGCGACCCATGTCCTTGATCGATGCGGCCTTGGTATGCGCCATGGCCTCCCGGATGAGGTCTTCGATCTCGCCCGCCGACAAGGGGGCCGGCCGGTAGGCGGACCACACGGCCAGCGCCGCCTCCTCCTTTCCCACGAGATCCGCGCGCCCCGCGGCGCTGAACTGCTCAATGGATTCCTGGCCCTGACGCACGAGCTTCTCCAGGACGGCAAGCACCCCGCCATCATCCAAAGACACCCGTTCGTCCACTTCGCGGCGCTGAATAGCGGCCCTCAGCATGCGGATCGCCTCAAGCCTCGGGGCATCCTTGGCGCGCATCGCCGCCTTCATATCCTCGGCGATTTGCTCCTTGAGCGTCATGGGTCGTTAGAACGGCCTGTTGGCGCGCTGGGCCACGCGCGCGATCTTCTTCAGTTCGCGCTTGCGCGCGGCCGCCGCCTTGCGCTTGCGAACCGCCGTCGGCTTCTCATAGAACTCGCGACGACGAACCTCGGCGAAGACACCCGCCTTCTCACATGACCTGCGAAAACGACGCAGCGCAACCTCGAAAGGCTCGT
>JAKBUS010000035.1 GCA_021841585.1 Pseudomonadota bacterium
GATCTGTCGCACCAAAAGGCCAGATAAAAGTCCGATCTCCAGGGTCGCGGGCCCCGCGACCCTGGAGGCCCCGAGATGGACAGGGAGAAAGCCCACGTCATCGTCTACCCGGGTCGAACGCATTTGCTGGCTTGTTGCAACGCGCTTACGCCAGTACGAGAGACCCGACACAAAGATGCCTACGCGCTTTGCATAGGCCCGACCGGAAAGACCGCTTGCCAGATAATCGGCGACATGGCGCCGCCAATATATGGCCTTCTCGTTTCTTGTCATGGAGCCACCCTCCTTTGTCGCAACGGAGAGGAGGATGCCCCATGCTTCGCGGGGCTAGATAGGTAGGATGGTCAGACGCCTACCATCAAGGTACGCCCCGCCACGGAGGCGACGACATAGCCGCCGCCCTTAAGCTGGACCTCCGGGTGTTGCCATGCGTTATCGATGGTACGCGTCAGATGACCGCTATTTAGAGTTCCTCGCAAAATCGCTCGCCTGCGCGTGGGCGGCGGGTGCGCTTACGTGCGCCACGGGCATCAGCATGGTGCGCCGGTAGAGGCCATGGAACATCCACGAGGTGAGCCCTATGGTAAGGATGAACAACGGGATGAACAGGATCAGCGTCACCGTGTGCCAGATCTGTGTCTCGGAGATGCTCAAATGCAGCAGCAATATACACTGGACGAGCGCCGCGAGCCCCGCCACCAGCGAGATCGCCATACCGGTGTCCATGGGCGCGAGCGCGTGCTCGTGGACGATCCAAAGCGAGAGACCCATCAAGGCAAGCCCCGCCAGATAGGCGACGATATAGCCGCCGCCCGCCAGTTGGACCTCCGGGTGCTGCCATGCCTTATCGGTGGTATGCGTCATACGATCGCGCCTCGCAGATAGAGAAAAGTGAACATGAAGACCCACATGACGGCCTGGAAGTGCCAGAAAAGACGCAGGTTCAGCAGTCGGTAGACGACCCGCTCGCTAAGTCCCTTGAACGCCACCTGGACGAGCATCACAAGCATCCAGGCGATGCCCACCACCACATGCAGGCCGTGATAGAACACGAGCGTAAAGAACGCCGACAGATAGCCGCTGCGCTCGGGTGTCGCGCCCATGCGAAAGAGATGCAGGATCTCGTGGATGTCGACCGACAGGAAACCGAGCGCGATCAAAAGCGCCGCCGTGATGCCGAGCATCACCCCGCCGCGATGACCTTTTTTCAGGGCGATCATGGCAAACCCGTACGCGAGTACGCTCGAAAAAAGCCACACGGTCTCCTTGAACGCCACCTCCGGATGGGCAACGGTCGTGGCCCATGGACCGCCGGCGGCGTTGACCGCGTGCCCAAGGACTGTGTAGGCCGCAAACAGCGCCGTGAACATCATGGCGTCGCTCAACATGTACAGCCAGAACCCCAGGGTCCGCGTCGATATGGCGTCGTGCCCGTGGCCTAACGACCACATCGGGCTTCTCTTGGCATCCAGCGTCCCACTCGTCGCCGTGCTCATCGCTCTCTCTCCCATCATTCGCTATCTGATTCCAAAGGCCGCCGCGTCGACCCCTGTGGGCCGCTACGGCAAGCTGTGCCTAGCCCCGCGCACCCGCTACCGTCTACACGCCCTCGCGAAACGCCGGCACACCACCTATCGCATCGTCGGCCACCGGGCGTCCACTCGGGATGTCACGGATGGCACGCTCCATGCGCTCGACATCCTTGGCGGCGATCGTGTAGTCGGTATCATGATCAAAGGACCGAATGACGATCAGCGCTGTGATCGCGGCCGCGCAGGCCTCGACCAACCACCAAATGCGCCATACGAGACCGAAGGCGAGCCCGAAGGACAAGGCACCGAGCCACAATGGGATCGCGGTGTTGCGCGGCATGTGGATGTCCTCGTAGCGCTCCGGGCGTACGGTATCGACACCATGCTCCACGCGCCAGGCGCGCTCGTCACGGGCATGCACCTCGGGGGTCACGGCGAAGTTGTAGAAGGGCACGGGTGAATGCGTCATCCACTCGAGACTGCGTGACGTCTCCCAGGCATCGAGACCGACCCGGTTTTGGGCGCGGTCGCGGAAGCTCACATAGAGCTGGGCGAGCAGCGCCACCACCGACAGGACATAGATCCCGATCCCCACCACCTCGACATCGAGCAGCGGCCCCCACTGTGGGAAGGCGATGTAATCAAGGCGCCGGGTCATGCCCATGAAGCCGAGCGTAAACATGGGGATGAAAACCACCGCGGTGCCGGCGGTGAACAGCCAGAAGAACATCTTTCCGAAGCGCTGCTCGAGACGGAACCCGAAGACCTTCGGAAACCAGTAGTTCACGCCCCCGAATATGGCGTAGACGATGAGCAGCAGCATCATGTGGAAATGCGCGACCACGAATACGCTGTTATGGACCATATAGTCGTTGGTCGCAAACGCATTCATCATGCCGGTCAGTCCACCCACGAGCAGGAGGAACAGCGCCGCCGAGGCCCACATCATGGGCAGATCGAAGCGCAGGCGCCCGCGAAACATCGTGAACGCCCAGTTGAAGACCTTGACCCCGGTGGGGATGCCGACCGCCATGGTGGTGATGCTGAAGAACGCGTTGACCGCCGGCGCCGAGGCCATGGTAAAGAAGTGATGCAGCCACACCCCCCACGACACCCCGGCAATGCCAAGCGATGCCAGCACCATGCCCATGTAGCCAAAGAGCGGTTTCTCGGAAAAGGTCGGAATGATCTCCGAGATCATGCCAAACGCCGGCAGGATCACAAAGTACACCTCCGGATGACCCCATATCCAAAAGAGGTCGTTATAAAGCATTAGATTGCCGCCCAGGCCCGCGGTAAAGAAATGCGTGCCGGCATAGCGATCGAGCGCCAGCAGCGCGAGCGTCACGGTGAGTACCGGGAAGGTCGTGAGGCTGATCAGGTTGGCGCTCAGGGAGGCCCATGTGAAGATCGGCAGCCGTCCCCAGCTCATGCCCGGGGCGCGCATCTTTACGATCGTGGCCAGCAGGTTGATGCCGCCCAGGGTCGTACCGATACTGCTCAGCTGAAAGGCCCACATCCAGTAGTCGACACCGACCCCGGGGCTATAGGGAAGCTCCATGACCGGGACGATCCCAAACCAGCCGGCATGGGCGAAATCGCCGATGAAAAGCGAGATCATCACGAGCGCGGCGCCGGCTGCGGTGAGCCACAAAGACACCGCGTTCAGATAAGGATAGGCCATGTCGCGCGCGCCGATCTGCAAGGGCACCAGGATGTTCATGATGCCGACCAGAAGCGGGGTCGCGGCGAACAGGATCATGATGGTCCCATGCGCGGTGTAGATCTGATCGAAATGATAAGGCGTGAGATAGCCGTGCAGCGAGTGCAGATAACCCGGCGAATGCGGCCCCACCGCCAGGGCCTGCTGGGTGCGCATCATGACCGCGTCTATGAAGCCGCGGAACAGCATCACAAGACCGATCAAGATGTACATGATGCCGATCTTCTTGTGATCGACCGAGGTCAACCAGTCCCGCCACAACGTACGCCACACCCCGAAATAGGTGGCAAGCCCGACCAGGATGACGGCGAGCAGCGCCGCGAATACGAAGGTCCCGACCAGGATGGGGTTGTTATAGGGGATCTCGCTTAGCGTCAAGCGGCCCAAAAGCGGGCTCCACGGCCCGTCGATATGCACTAACATGAACGATTCCTCTCCTTAATCTCGGTTTTTGGCATCGCGGCGGGCCTGCAGGCGCAGATAGCCCGTCATGTTCTCGGTCATGGCCATCGGCGTCGGGTAGGTCTTGCCGGCCCGGGTCTCGGCCACCACGTGCCGGAACAGGCCCGGCTGGACCTGGGAGAAGTAGACCACGCGGTCATGGACGTTGATCGTCGGCCGCGCAACGATATCGAAGGTCGCGTAGCTTAGGTGCCGGGGCGCGGCCTGGACCTTGGCCACCCAGGCGCTAAACGCCTTGGACGAGACTGCGCGGGTCTTGAAGTCCATCCACGAAAACCCCGCGCCGCTGTAATCGGCGGAAAATCCCTCGTAGGTCCCGGTGCTCGAGGCCACGAGCGATTGCCGGACGCGCATACCGGGCATGACATCGATCATGCCGACCAGCTGCGGTATGTAAAAATCATTGACCACGGTCGCCGACGTCAGCCGGAAGCGCACCGGGACGCCCTTGGGAATCTCCAGTCGGTCTACGGTCGCAATGTGCTGTTGGGGATATACGAACACCCATTGCCAGTCGGTGGAGATGACGTCGACATCGAGCGGGGCCGGGGCCGCCGGGGCGCGCTCGGCGCGCGTGATGACCGTCGGGTGATAGGGGTTCACGGCATAGATGGCCTTGACCGAATAGTAGGACAGGACCCCGACGGTCAGGATCGGTATGCCCCAGATGACCGCCTCCAGGGCGTTGGAGTGGTCCCATCGGCTATCGTAATGCCCGCGCCCGCCGTCCTTGCGGTAATGGCGCATGGCCCACACGATGAAAGCCGCGGTGGGCACGATGATGAGCAGCATGACCAGGACATCGAGCGTCAGGTAATGGTCCTGGGTCGCGGAGATGATCCCCTTGGGGTCCAGCATCCAGAAATCATCCCCACCGCGCCGCTGAACGCAGCCCGCGAGAAGCGAGAGCGGTACAAGAGAAAGGACCCGCCACGCTTGTGATTGCAGCCTGTTTGTTGGCATATCTCCGAAAGCCTCATGAATGTTGCCATCGGCGCTCGGGCCCCAGAGGGGCCAGCCGCCATCCCGCCCGCCGTGTCCGCCGCCCAGCAGACCGCGCCGTGGCGCCATCGGGAGCCGGTCCCTACCACAAGAGAGATACCCGACTCAGCGGGCGCCATCCTAAAGGGGTAGATACCGGGGCGTTTTGACACAGATCAGGGACATGGGCGTATTCTTATAGTAGGCGGTACTAATAGGCGCGGGATCGATGCCCGCAACCGGAGCCGGCGTGTGGGACCCCGGCTTGGGAGGCGACGGCCGATGCCCCGCAAAAGCGAGGCCCCGGCCTTCGCCAGCGGAGGCCGTGAAGCCGATGAGGCCGTTGGCGGGTCTTCGCCTACAGTATCGAGATTGACGGGCCGCGGGGCGCGGCGCCCGCCTCAGACGGGGATGGGGGAGGCCAGGAGCCGGGCGATGCCCTCGGCATCGGGGCGCTGCACCACTCCTCGCTCGGTGATCAAAGCCGTGATGAGCGAAGCCGGGGTCACATCGAAGACCGGGTTCCAGGCGCGCGCGAGCGCCGGGCTGTGCGCCACCCCTTGGCAGTGTAAGACCTCGCTTTCGGCGCGCTCCTCGATCGGGATCCCCCCGCCGTCGGCGGTCGCGGGATCGATCGTACTGATCGGCGCCACCACATAAAACGGCACGCCATGGTGGCGCGCCGACACGGCGAGCCCATAAGTCCCAATCTTATTGGCGGTGTCGCCATTGGCGGCGATGCGATCGGCCCCCACGAGGACCGCAGCGATGTCGCCTAAGCGCAGCAACGCCGCGGCCGCGCCGTCGGCGAGCACGGTCACCGGCAGCCCCTCCTCCACGAGTTCCCAGGCAGTCAGCCGCGCGCCCTGCAACCACGGGCGCGTCTCATCGGCATAGACCATGGCGATGCCGCCGGTCGCGGCCGCGGCGCGCACCACTCCAAGCGCCGTGCCATAGCCCCCGGTGGCCAGTGCCCCGGTGTTGCAATGCGTCAGCAGCCGCGCCTTGGGCGGCAAAAGCGCGGCACCGAGCGCACCCATGCGCCGGTTGGCGGCAATATCCTCGTCATGCAGGCGCCGCGCGGCGGCCAGGACCTGGGGCACGGGTGAACCCGCCCCCACGGTCGCCATCACGCCGTCCATGACGTTGAGGGCCCAGGCGAGATTCACGGCCGTGGGGCGGCTTGCGCGCAACGTGGCAAGATCGACGCGCGATGCCGCGCGCCAGTCGCTTGGCGCACGCGCATAAGCGGCACTCACCGCCAACACCGCGCCGTAGGCCGCGGTCACACCGATCGCCGGCGCCCCGCGCACGACCATGGCGGTGATGGCCGCCGCCACCTCGGGTGCCGTCCGGCACTCCTCATAGCGCAGCGTGCCCGGTAGCACGCGCTGATCCAAAAGCCGCACCGTACCATCGCACCACTCGACGGCCCGCACCTTGTCATAGAGAACCGGGTCCCCCACCATTCCTCCATACCCCCCTGAGGCACAATGTCCGACGATGATGCTATCATGGCGCAGGTCGCTTTTTCGTTGAGTCTATGGCAAAAAGTCTCGGACAGTGCCGGCCGCCGTGGGCGCGCCGCCAGTGGTCGCGGTGCCTGTCCTGCCCGCTGACGGCGATAGGGCGAAGCACTTCGTGCCCAAGAACACCCAAGGACGCGTGCAAACGCTTGGCCTCCATCGTCGCATTCTTCGAGCTCACGCACTTCAGCGATGCCCTGGTGAAGAATGATTCCGCAGGGACGTCTAGGCGCCCGGCATTCGCCAGCGCCACGCATCGCAAGCCCGCCGCGCGGGTCTTGTACAACGAGTCCCAGGTCCGTGATATGTGCCATCCGTACGCGCGTCTGACAGGTATCCGCGTCGCCGGGACCGGGACCTTTTGCTTCAGGACCGCGCATGCGCGCGCGACCCCCCCAACCACGCGAGGGCAGTAATGGACTTTGATCTTTGCCTCAAGGCTTCCTGGATCATCCCGGTGGAACCGCGCGGTCAAGTGCTTCGTGACCACGCCGTGCTCGTGCGCGGCGGCCGCATCGCGGCGCTGGTGCCGCAGGCCGCGGCACCAGCGGCGGCGCACACCGTGGACCTCCCCGGTCATTGCCTGCTCCCGGGTCTCGTCAACGCCCACACCCATGCCGCCATGACGCTGTTTCGCGGGCTTGCCGACGACCTCCCGCTCCAGCAATGGCTAAATGAGCACATCTGGCCGGCCGAGGGCCGCCACGTCAACGCCGACTTCGCGCGCGACGGTAGCGCGCTCGCGGCGCTCGAGATGATCCGCGGTGGCACCACCTGTTTTGCGGATATGTACTTCTTTGCCGATGAGACCGCGCGCGTGGCCTCGGGCGCCGGCCTGCGCGCGGCGCTCGGCCTCGTGGTCATCGACTTTCCGACCGCCTGGGCGCGCGACCCCGAGGAATACCTGAGCCGCGGGGTGGCGCTGTGCGATAAATGGCGCCACGATCCGCTTATAACACCATTGCTCGCGCCCCATGCCCCATACTCGGTCTCCGACGAGACCCTCATGCAGATCCGCGTGCGCGCCGATGAACTCGATATCGGCCTGCACATGCACATCCACGAGACCGCAGGCGAGATCACCCAGTCACTGCACAGCCATGGCGTGCGCCCGCTGGCGCGGCTTGACCGGCTGGGCCTCATCCATGCCGACCTCATGGCCGTGCACATGACCCAGCTGACGGCAGACGAGATCGCCTTGTGCGCCGAGCGCGGGGTGAGCGTGGTCCACTGCCCCGAATCCAACCTGAAGATCGCCGCCGGCATCTGTCCGGTCACATCGCTTGTCCATGCCGGCGTCAATGTCGCCCTCGGCACCGATGGCGCGGCCAGCAACAACGACCTCGACATGTTGGGAGAGATGCGCACCGCGGCGCTCATCGCCAAAGGCACGAGCGGGGATGCCACCGCGGTGCCGGCGGCGATGGCGCTGGAGATGGCGACCTTGAACGGCGCCCGGGCGCTCGGGCTTGGCGATGACATCGGCTCGCTCATGGTCGGCAAGAGTGCCGATCTCATTGCGGTCGACCTGGGCGCGCCCGCCACGCAACCGGTCTATGACCCGCTTTCACAGCTCGTCTATGCGGCGGGCCGCGATCAGGTGACGCATGCCTGGGTCGCGGGCCGCCCGCTCTTGCGCGATCGGCGCGTGCTGACCCTGGACGAAAGGGCGATCATCGGCCGGGCGGTGGCGTGGCGTGATAAGATACGCGCGAGCGATCATGGAGGCCTGTCATGACCCCGGCGCAAAATGCCGACCCCAACGAACTCCAACGATTCGAGGCAGTCGCCGCCCGTTGGTGGGACCCGCAAGGACCGCTCAAGACTCTGCACGGCATGAACCCGTTGCGCCTGCGCTTCATCAGGGAGCGAGCCGATCTGGCGGGCCGCAAGGTGCTGGACGTGGGCTGTGGCGGGGGCCTGCTCACGGAGGCCATGGCCGCCGCCGGGGCGAGCGTGACCGGCATCGATCTGGCGCACGAGGCGCTGCTCGTGGCGCGCCTGCACGCCATCGAAAACGGACTTGCCATCGATTATCACGAGACCTCGGTCGAGGACCTCGCGGCCACGAGCCCGGCCTCCTTTGATGTCGTGACCTGCCTTGAGATGCTGGAACACGTGCCCGACCCCGTATCGGTGGTCTTAAGCTGCGCGCGGCTCGTGAAGCCCGGCGGCCGGGTGTTCTTCTCGACCATCAACCGCACGCCCAAGGCGTGGTTGATGGCGGTCGTGGGCGCGGAATATCTGCTGAACATCCTGCCGCGCGGCACCCATGAGTACGCGCGCTTCATCCGCCCCTCGGAGCTCGCCGCGTGGATGCGTGCCGCGGGGCTTGCGACCGAGACGATCAGCGGCGTGCGCTACTGGCCGGTGGTCGAGCATTACGCGCTGTCGCCTACGGTCGATGTCAACTATCTCGTGTGTGCACGGCGCGAGGGGCCTTGACGCCCGAGGCCGTACTGTTCGATCTGGATGGCACGCTCGCCAATACCGCCCCGGATCTGGCGCTGGCGCTCATGGCGCTGCGCCCGCCGGGAAGCCCGCCCATGGACCAGGAGCGGGTGCGGCGGGCGACGGCCGTGGGCACGGTCGCGCTTTTGCGCGAAGGACTCGGCCTTGAACCGGATATGGCCGGTTACGAGGCGGCGCGCGCGGCCTTCCTGGCCCACTACCAGCGCCTCATCGGGACCGCCACAGAACCGAACGCGGGCATGATCGAGGTCCTGGATGCGCTCGAGGCGCGCGGCCTCCCTTGGGGGGTCGTGACCAACAAGCCCGAGCACCTGGCGGCGCGCGTGCTCGCCGCCCTGGGCTTGGCCGACCGCGCGCGCTGCGTGATCGGCGGCGACACGCTGGCGCGCCGCAAACCCCACCCGGACCCCCTGCTCCACGCCTGCCGGCTCATGAGCATCGCCCCCGACCGCTGCGTCTATGTGGGCGACGACGAGGGGGACATCGAGGCGGCCCATGCCGCCGGCATGCCGGGCCTGGCGGTCGCCTTCGGCTATGCCACCCTGGATGAGGCCAGGTACTGGGGGGCCGATGGCCTGCTAATCACCCCCGCCGACCTTCTGGCCTTCCTCGACTGAGCACGGCCCCTCGTAGGCACAGCCGGAGGTGCAGGTCTCGTGGATCACGACCCGTGACAGCCCTGGAAGGGCGCCCGCGAGCCGCCCCCAGACATACTGGGCGAGCCGCTCGCTGGTCGGGTTCTCGAGGCCTGGGATATCGTTCAGATAATGGTGATCGAGGTCGTCGAAGATCGGCCGGAACGCCGCGCCGACATCCGCGAAATCCATCACCCAGCCGCGCCTTGCATCGACTACCCCACGGACATGGACATCGATCCGAAACGAATGCCCGTGCAACCGCCAGCACTTATGGCCCTCGGGCAGGCCGGGCAGACGGTGCGCGGCCTCGATGCGGAAGCTCTTGAATATCTCCATGCTCACCTCGATGTGCCGCCCGCGGATAGTTTCAGCGCCATCAAGGCATCGACGTCGAGAAGGCGGCTTGCAAACGCCGTCCCGGTAAGGCGCGTCAGCGGCAGGTCCGGCTCGCCCAGATGGTCGACCACGAGCAGCGCCGCCGAAAAATCCTGATCGCGCGTATAGTCGGTGACCGTGACGATGGTAGAGAGTCCGGCGCCGGTGGCGGCGCGCAGGCCGTTCTCGGAATCCTCGAAGGCCAGGCAATCGCGAGCGGCCAATCCAAGCCCCGCCAGGACATATTCATAGACATCGGGCGCCGGCTTCTTGGCCGCCACGCAATCGCCGGCCCCCACGGTGTGAAACCACCCGCGCGCCTGGGGTCCGAGCGCCGTCCATATCGGCTCGAGATTCTTTTCCGTGGTGGTGGTGGCGATCGCGAGCTTAAGGCCCCGGTCGCGGGCCTCGCCGAGCAGGCGCCGTATACCCGGACGTAAAGGCACCCCCTCGCTATTGAGGAGATCGCTGTAGATATCGGTCTTGCGGGCGTGCAGATGCCGTATCAGGGCGTTAAGATCGCCCGCAGGGCGCAAATCGGGCCGTACATGCGTGAAGAAATGAAGGAGCCGCTCCTTGCCCCCGGTGATGACCAGCAGTCGCCCGTAGAGCGCCTCGTCCCATACGATCGGCAGACCCGCCTCAGCGAAGGCGCGGTTGAATGCCACGCGATGCCCATCCCGCTCGGTATCGGCCAAGGTCCCGTCCACATCAAAAATCAGTGCCTTCAGCATCTTATCCCCTGTAAGGTATCGCTTAAAACCGGCCACGTCCCGCCCGTCGGACCCTTTCTTGCATGCCCCTGTGCTTTCTGGTATAGATTCGCGCTTGCTCGCAAGCCCTACCATTGTCTCGAGCGCAGGAGTAATCGATGGCGGTCACGAAGAAGAAGGAAATTCAGACTCTGCTGCATGGCATCAAGCCTTATTCCGTCGCCGAGGGCGAAGAATACATGAATACCCGCCAGCGCGAACACTTCCGCAAGGTTCTGCTCGCTTGGAAGGCGGAACTCATACAGGAAGTCTCACGCACCATGCACGCCATGCAAGACGAGACCGCCAACCATCCGGACCCGAATGACCGCGCGAGCCAGGAAACCGACATGTCGCTCGAACTGCGCAATCGCGAGCGCGAACGCAAATTGATCAAGAAGATCGACGAGGCCGTGAGCCGCATCGATGCCGACGATTATGGATACTGCGAGAACTGTGGAGTGGAGATCGGCGTGCAGAGACTCGAGGCGCGCCCGACCGCCACTTTGTGCATAGACTGCAAGACCTTGGACGAGATCCGCGAAAAACAGATGGCTTGAGGGTCCGGGGCGCCCGACGGGCGGGCCAGGCCCGTCGTGCCCTGACGTCATTCGGGAGGAACGGGGCCCAGGCCGGTCGGCCATTGCCGGCCAGGCCGTGAGAGTCGCGAGGAGCCGGCTGTGATACACGCCTTCATCCATGCCCTGGCCGGCGCCATGCTGCTCATGATCCGCCAGACTGGCTACATCGGCATAGCGGCGCTCATGATGCTGGAGAGCGCCTGCATCCCCATCCCCTCGGAGGTCATCATGACCTTTTCGGGCTATCTGGCGTCGACCAAGACCCTGGGACTCTACGGGGTCGTGGCGGCCGGCACCATCGGCAATGTCGCGGGTTCCCTCGCCGCCTACGCCCTCGGGGCCTACGGCGGCCTGCCGTTTTTGCGCCGCCACGGACGCAAGATCCTGATATCGCCCCATGACCTCGACCGTGCCCATGCCTGGTTTATGCGCTACGGTCAGGCGGCGGTGTTCTTCGGCCGCCTGCTGCCGATCCTGCGCACCTTCATATCGCTCCCGGCGGGCGTGGCGCGCATGCCGCTCGCGGCGTTCATCGCCTATTCGGCGGCTGGCTCATTCATCTGGTGCGCGGTTCTGGCATGGGTCGGCCTGCACCTTGGCCAGCATTGGCAGGCGCTTGCACCCTATATGCACTGGGTGGACGATGCCGTGGCCGGCGGCCTCATGGTGTTTCTGGTCGTGGCCATCCGCCGCCATCGCCGCGCGGATCGCAAGCCCCCCGCCGCCGGCGACCACCATAAGCCAGGGGCGGAATCCAACGAACGGATCTGAGATCGGGAGGCACACCTTGACCCATGAATCGCGCGATCCCATTGAGTCGCTGTTCACAGAAGACCGCATATTCCCCCCGCCGAAGGACTTTACACGCGGCGGGAACATGACCGAAGAGCTCTACCGGCGCCTGCTCGCCGAGGCGGAAAGCGATTACGAGGGTTTTTGGGCCCGGCGCGCGCGCGAGGAGATCGACTGGATCAAGCCCTTTACCCGTACCCTCGACGAGAGCCGTGCCCCGCATTATCGCTGGTTCGATGATGGCATCCTGAATGTCTCCGTAAACTGCCTGGACCGGCACATCGCGCGGCGCGCCGACAAGCCGGCCATCATCTTCGAGGGCGAGCCTGGGGATGTGCGCACCCTCACCTACCGGGAACTGCTCGCCGAGGTCGGGCGCTTCGCCAATGCCCTGCGCGCCCATGGCGTCAAGACCAGCGACCGGGTGGTGATCTACATGCCCATGGTGCCGGAGGCGGTGATCGCCATGCAGGCGTGCGCGCGCATCGGCGCCATCCATTCGGTGGTGTTCGGGGGCTTTTCGAGCGAATCCCTGAAGGACCGCATCGTCGACGCCGGGGCCACGGTGGTGGTGACCGCCGACGGCGGCCATCGCGGGGGGCGCGTCATAGGGCTCAAGACCATCTGCGATCAGGTGCTAGACGAGTGCCCGACGGTGCGCACGGTATTCGTGCTAAAGCGCGCCGGCAACACCATCGCCTGGCACCCCGGGCGCGACATCTGGTGGCACGAGGCGGTGGCCGATGTGAGCGCCGACTGCGCCCCGGTGGCCGTCGACAGCGAGCATCCGCTGTACCTGCTTTATACCTCGGGATCGACGGGAAAGCCCAAGGGCATACAGCACTCCAGCGCCGGCTACCTCCTCGGGACCATCCTCACCATGCGCTGGGTGTTCGATATCCGCGAAGACGACGTCTTCTGGTGTACGGCGGATGTGGGCTGGGTGACCGGTCACAGCTATGTGGCCTACGGACCGCTCGCGTGCGGCGCGACCATGGTCATGTACGAGGGGGCCCCGACCATTCCCGATCCCGGACGCTTCTGGGATGTCTGCGAACGCCACCGGGTCAGCATCTTCTATACCGCGCCGACTGCCATTCGCGCCTTGAAGAAACACGGGGACGATTACCCGCGCACCCATGATCTCAGCCGCCTGCGGCTTCTTGGGACCGTCGGCGAGCCCATCAATCCGGAGGCCTGGATGTGGTATCACCAGGTCATAGGCGAAGGCCGCTGCCCGATCGTCGACACCTGGTGGCAGACCGAGACCGGGGTCCACATGATCGCGCCCATCCCCGGGGTCGTGGCCACCAAGCCCGGATCCTGCACGCTCCCGCTCCCCGGGATCGTGGCCGATGTGGTGGATGCCGAGGGCACGCCCGTGACCGCCCCCGGCGAGGGGGGTTTCCTCGTCATCAAGCGCCCGTGGCCATCGATGTTGCGCACGGTGTGGGGTGATCCGCAACGCTACCGCGAGACCTATTGGGAGCGTTTCCAGGACCGCTACTACGTGAGCGGCGACGGCGCGCGGCGCGACGCCGATGGCTACTTTTGGATCATGGGGCGCGTCGACGACGTCCTCAAGGTCTCCGGTCATCGCCTGGGGACCATGGAGATCGAGTCGGTGCTCGTCGCCCACCCCTTAGTCGCGGAGGCGGCGGTAGTGGGCCGGCCCGATGAATTGACGGGCGAGGCGATCTGCGCATTCGTGGTGCCGCGCGGGAAAAGACCTACGGGCGAGGAACGCGCCTCGCGCATCGCCGAGCTACGCGCGTGGGTGGGCGAGAAGATCGGGCCGATCGCCAAGCCCGCGGACATCCGCTTTGCCGACAACCTCCCGAAGACCCGCTCCGGCAAGATCATGCGGCGCCTGTTGCGCGCCGTGGCGCGCGGCGAGACCGTGGATGAAGACGTCTCCACGCTCGAGAATCCGGAGATCATACGCCAGCTCCAGGGGCACGATCCGGGATGACGCCCTTTAGGGCGCCGATCTGGGCCCGCAATCCGCACACGCAGACCTTGCTTGGGGCGCTGCGAGAGCGCGTGGGCAGCGAGGTCTTGACGCGCGAGCGCGTGACGCTGCCCGATGGGGACTTTCTGGACCTGGACTGGCTCACGCCGGCACCACGCACGGGACCCGCGGTGCTCATACTCCATGGGCTCGAAGGCTCGTCGCGCTCCCCCTATATCACGCGCCTCTTGCGCCAGTGCCGGGCGGCCGGCTGGCAGGCCGTCGTCATGCACTTTCGGGGGTGCAGCGGGGAGCCCAATCGCCTCCCGCGGGGCTATCACGCCGGCGAGACGGGAGACCTCCAGGCGATCGTCGATCTCTTGACGCGCCGCCATCCCGAGGGCGTGTGTGCAGTCGGCTAGTCGCTGGGCGGCTCGGTGCTGTTGAAATGGCTGGGCGAGCGCGGGCATGAGGTGCCACTCAAGGCCGCGGCGGCAGTCTCGGTACCCTTTGAACTGGCCAGCGCCGCACGCCGCCTCAACATCGGACCGTCACGCCTCTACCAATGGGTGCTGCTGCGCTGGCTTAAACGCTCCTTGGCGCGCAAGGCACGCCAACGGGGCGGGGATGGGCGATTCCTAAAGGGGTTACGCGACTTCCGGGCCTTCGATGGCGCGGTGACTGCCCCCCTGCACGGCTTTCGCGATGCCGACGACTACTATAAGCGCGCCAGCTGCCGCCCCTATCTTTGCCACATCACCGTGCCGACGCTGCTCGTGCAGGCCGCAGACGACCCCTTCCTTTTGCCCGGCAGCACGCCCGGCACGGGCGAACTCGGTACGGGGGTGCGGCTCGAGGTCTATCCGCACGGCGGGCATGTAGGCTTCATCGCCGGTGGCACCCCATGGGCACCACACTTTTGGCTGGATGGGCGCCTACGGGCCTTTCTCCAGCCCTATATGGAGCAAGCGCCCGTGGACGCCGGCCCACGGGCCCTTACGTCCCCTCAGGTCTAAGGTTTCAGCAGATCAAAACCGTGCTGCTCGAGCTGCATGACGCGAACCACGCCACCCGGCACCACCACCGCCTGTGGCAAAAGCTTCGGCAGGTGTCCGGTCTTGGCCTTGATACCGAGCATTGTCATATGGCAGGCGTCGAACTCCACGCCCTGGGCGTTCAGGCTCTGCACCTGAAGCCTTTGCGGGCTATTGGGAAACAGCATCTTGAGCCCGGGCCCGTAGGCCACCACCACGACCTGGATCTTGTCGGAACCAAAGTAATTCAAGACATTGGCGACATTCGAGAGCGCGAGGCTCCAACGATGCGGGTTGCCTTGGTCGACCTGCACGACCAGGTGCTCCTTGGCGAAGGGGTGCGAATGGATGAACTGGGGCTTGTTGAAATCGTAGTGATGAAACAGCGTCCAGTTCTCGGCCAGCGCCGGCACAGAAAGGACCCCGGAGGCTAGGATCACGAACAATAGTTTGCGTAGGACTACCATTTTACGTAGAAGTGTCATAGGACCTCTTTGAACGTGGTGGTGAACCATCCGGGGGTGGTTCAAGCAGTCCTGCACGACCCCCCTCGTATTATCACGGGCGCATTCCCGCGCCTGCGGGTTAGTCGCCATGGGTCTCGTCAATCTTACGGGCCGAGGACCCTGTCGGCCCCGGCCCGCTCGCGCCCGCGGCCCTTACGGCCGCGTGCCGACCACCACCGCCTCGCGCCCTTCCAGGAAATCATAGACCTCGGGCACAAGACCTGCGGCACGGAAGGCGTCCGCGATCTCAGAGGGCCTCAGGAAATGGTTACCCTGGACGTGTTCCGTCAGGTTCTGAAAGGCTACCATGCGCCGCCCTGGTTCCCGCAAAGCCGCCCGGTCCGCAGGCCAATGCGGCTCCCATATGACAGCTGCCCCTCCAGGCTTCAAATGATCATGCAATATCCGAAACACCGTATCCTTTTCGTCCCATACGTGGTGCAGGGCGCGATTAAGCGCAATGATGTCGGCTGGCTCCGGGCTCTCAAACCCATAGATATCACCCTTGGCAAAACGCACGCGGTCGGCGACACCCGCGGCCTCGGCGCGCGCCTGCCCCTGACGGACGTTCTCATCGAAACCATCGATACCAAGGCACCGCAAGCCCGGATAGGCGCGCGCGAGGCGCATGAGATACCAGCCGTTGCCACAGCCGAGATCGATGACAAATCCACCGCGTCCCGCTGTCCGTTCATAAACGGGCACGGCCGGCATGATGGTCTTCTCAAAGACCGGTCCAAACTGGGCCTCGAGCATGGGCCCAAACCATGGAAGGATGGTGGCGCGCTCGGCAAGCACCGACTCCCCGGGACGCTCCCCGGTCTTCATGAGGCCGGCGGCGCGCTCGGCGATGTGCGCGGTCAGTACTTCCTGAACGGCAAAAGGCATGAGCGTCCCCGGCGCATCGGGCAGGAACGCCCGCCCGAGCTCGGTCAGCACGAAGCCCCCCGACTGTTCGTCCAAAAGCCCGAACGCATAGGCCGCATCACACCAGCGCACGACATAGCCTTCGTCCGCGTGCGCGGCCGATGCCACGGCCGCGGCATCGGCCCGACTGAGGCCAGCCATGGCCTGCAAAAGTCCGCCGCTCAAGCCCACATAGGCGATCGCCAGGCGCACTGCGCCCTGCATATCTTTCATGATGGTCTCGCGCAGACCAAGGGACGCGGGGGCGCCTTCCATAATTCCCTCCTCCAATCATTGGCTATCACGGGCCGGGAAATTCCGGCCCCAAAATGACAGGGGGCGCGCAGAGTGACCCGCCGCCCCCTCTCCTATCGCGCTGCCGCGTCGAGCCTCTGGCTAGCCGCCCTCGACCGCCTTCATGCTCAGGCGGATGCGACCCTGCTTGTCGACCTCCAGGACCTTGACGCGCACTGTCTGACCCTCGGCCAGCTTCTCGCTCACGTTCTCGACACGCTCATGGGATATCTGCGAGATATGCACGAGCCCGTCCTTACCTGGGAGAATGGTGACGAACGCCCCGAAATCCATGAGCTTCGCCACCCGCCCTTCGTACACCATGCCGACTTGTACCTCGGCCGTGATCTGCTCGATGCGGTGACGCGCCTCCTGGCCCGCGGCGTTGTCCACGGACGCGATCTTCACGACCCCGTCGTCATCGATATCGATGGTCGCACCGGTCTCCTCGCACAAGGCGCGGATCGTGGCGCCTCCCTTGCCGATGACATCGCGGATCTTTTCCGGGTTGATCTTGAAGGTGATGATGCGCGGCGCGTACTCGGACATCTCCTGGCGCGCCTCGCCTATCGCTCCATTCATGATGCCAAGGATATGCAGCCGGCCATCACGCGCCTGCTTTAGCGCGGTATCCATGATCTCGCGGTTGATCCCCTCGATCTTGATATCCATCTGCAGGGCGGTTACGCCCTCGGCGGTCCCGGCGACCTTGAAATCCATGTCGCCCAGGTGATCCTCGTCGCCAAGGATATCGGTCAGCACCGCGAACCGGTCCTCTTCCTTGATGAGCCCCATGGCGATACCCGCCACCGGCGCCTTGGTCTTCACGCCGGCATCCATCAGGGAAAGGCTCGCCCCGCACACCGTGGCCATCGAACTCGAACCGTTCGACTCGGTGATCTCGGAGACGACGCGCACTACATAGGGGAACTCCGCCAGGTCCGGCAGCACCGCAGCGACCGCGCGCTTGGCCAACCGCCCATGGCCGATCTCGCGGCGCTTGGGGCTACCCACGCGCCCGGTCTCGCCCACCGAGGATGGCGGAAAATTGTAGTGCAGCATGAACGGGTCCTTGCGCTCGCCCTCGAGGGCATCGATCATCTGCGCGTCGCGTCCCGTACCGAGGGTCGTGACCACCAGGGCCTGGGTCTCGCCGCGCGTAAAGAGCGCCGAACCATGCGTGCGTGGCAGCACACCGGTGCGGATCGTGATCGGGCGCACGGTCTTGTTGTCGCGTCCATCGATACGGGGTTCGCCGCTCAGGATGCGCCCGCGCACGATGCGCTTCTCGAGCGCCCCGAAGGCCGCGAGGACCTGGTCGGCGTTGGGCTTCGGCGCCTCTCCGGCAAGTTCGGCAACCGCCTTGTCGCGCAATTCTGCCACGCGATCCTGGCGCGGCAGCTTCTCGCGGATCTGATAGGCGGCGGTGAGTTCGGCGCCGATCGCGGTGGCAATCGCCGTGGTCAGCTCGGTATCCTTCGCCGGCGGCGTCCAGTCCCAAGGCTGCACCTTGGCCTCGGCCACCAGTTCATCGATGGCCTGGATCACGGCGCGCATCTGCTCATGACCAAACAGCACCGCCCCGAGCATCACATCCTCGGGCAGGACCTTGGCCTCCGACTCCACCATCAAGACGGCGTTACGGGTACCGGCCACCACCAGGTCGAGCGCCGAGGTGGCAAGATCCGACATCCCCGGATTCAAAAGGTATCGGCCGTCGCGATAACCCACGCGCGCCGCCCCCAAGGGGCCCTTGAATGGCATGCCCGAAAGCGACAAAGCGGCCGACGCCCCGATGAGCGAGATGATATCGGGGTCGATATCGGGATCCAGCGACATCACGGTCGCGATGATCTGCACTTCATTGGTAAACGACTTCGGAAACAGCGGGCGGATCGGGCGGTCAATCAGGCGGGAGGTCAGGATTTCCTTTTCCGAAGGACGCCCCTCGCGCTTGAAAAATCCACCGGGGATGCGTCCGGCGGCGTAGGAACGCTCCTGGTAATCCACGGTCAGCGGAAAGAAATCGCGATCGGGCGCGGACTGCCGCATTCCCACGACCGTGACCTGCACGACCGTGTCACCCATGCTGGCCATGACGGCGCCTGTGGCTTGGCGGGCGATTTCCCCGGTTTCGATCTTGACCGTATGGTTGCCATACGGGAACGTCTTTGTGATTTTAGCCAACGCGCTTGTCCTCCGCTTCGATGCTCTTTTGGGGTGTTTCGCCCTACTTGCGCAGGCCAAGTCGCGCGACGAGGTCGCGGTAACGACCGGTATCCACGCGCTTTAGGTAATCAAGGAGCTTACGCCGCTTGCCGACCATGCGCAGAAGACCCTGGCGCGAATGGTTGTCCTTCTTATGGACGGCAAAGTGTTGCGAAAGATCATCGATATGGGCCGAGATCAACGCCACCTGGACTTCCGGGGACCCGGTGTCGGCCTCGCCCCTCCGGTATTCCTTAATTACCTGCATCTTTTTTTCGACCGTAAATGCCATACCGCCCTCGCTGACCCGAAACATTCCGAGAAAAGGATAAACCGCTATTCTAACCGCGCGCGCCCATGGGCTCAACATGCCCGGGCGCGCCGATCCATAGGCGCTTGGGGTGGATCTCCCCGGCACCCACCGACCACCCGATACCGAGAAACACCCCCGAATCGTCATACAAACGGACCCAACCCTCGTGATCCCGGCCGCCGATGTGGACGCTTTGCCCGTGGCCGATGGCGCGCGCCAGGAATCCCGGCAGCACCACTGACGGCAGACCGGTAAGCGCGGCGTCGCTCTCGAGCAAGGCCGTCTCGGTGCCGACGTCCGCAAGCGCCACGGCCTGATCAATACTAAAACGCCCGACCGCGAGCCTGCGCAACTCCGCGACATGCCCGCCGCAGCCCAGCACCACGCCTAGGTCATGGGCCAGGCTGCGCACATAGAAACCCTTGCCGCAGGCGACATCGAGCGTGACCATCGAGCCTACGCGATCGACGATTTCGATCCCGGTCACAACCACGCTGCGGCTCGCGGGCTGGGTCTCGTCGCCGCGGCGCGCGCGCTCGTAAAATGGGCGGCCGTCCTGCTTGATCGCCGAAAATCGCGGGGGCGTCTGATCGATGCGGCCAACGAAGCGGCTTAGCGCCTCGCGCAGGGCGGCATCGGACACCGCCACCGGGCCACGTGCCACGACCTCGCCCTCGCGGTCATAGGTCGTCGTGCTCGCCCCGAGCGCAATAATGACCCGGTAGCGCTTATCACTGTCGACCAAAAACGAGGCGGCCTTGGTGGCCTCGCCGAAACACAGCACCAGCACGCCGGTCGCCAACGGGTCGAGCGTCCCCGTATGCCCACCCTTACAGGCCCGCAGGCGATGGCGCGCCTGCGCCAAGGCCTGCGTGGAGGTGAGCCCCGGCGGCTTGTCCAGGACCAACAGGCCGTCGCGGCGTATACATGGGACCTTCATGAGCCGTCGCCCTCCCCGCCCCGCTCACGGCGCGCGCGGTCGAGAAGCGCATCGATCCGAAAGCCCTGATCGACCGAGGAGTCGTAGGCGAACACCAGATTGGGCACAATACGCAATCTGAGCCTGGAGGCGAGATCGCGGCGCATGCGCGGCACCGCGGCATTCAGCCGCGCCACGGCCTCGCGCGCCATGGCCTCCCCCTGATAGTGCGTGACATAAATGCGCGCCTGCTTCAGGTCCGGGCTCACGTCGGCCTCGGCGAGCGCCGCTAGGCGCGTCTGCACCTCATCGATCTCGGTCAGCACCCATTGCGCGGCCTCGCGCAATACGAGCGCGCCGACCCGCGCGGCGCGCGATCCGGATTTAGGCGCGTGACGTCTCAAAGGGTGCGGGCGACCTCGACCCTTTCATAGACCTCGACCTGATCGCCGGCCCGGATGTCTGAATAGTTCTTCAGGGTAAGCCCGCACTCCATGCCCGCCTTGACCTCCGAGACATCGTCGCGGAAACGCCGCAGGGACTCGATCTCGCCATCATAGATGACCACGTTGTCACGCAGCACGCGCGCCTGCCGGCCACGCCGGATCGAACCTTCGCTCACCTGGCAACCGGCCACGGTCCCCGCCTTCGAGGTCCGGAATACCTCGCGGATCTCGGCGCTCCCCACCACTTCCTCGCGGAACTGCGGCTTCAGCATGCCGGCCATGGCGGCCTTCACTTCATTGACCGCGTCATAGATGACATTGTAATAGTGGATATCGACGCCTTCGGAATCGATCAGGCGCCGGGCGCCGCCGTCGGCGCGCACATTGAAGCCGATGATGATGGCGTTCGATGCCACCGCCAGGTTGACATCCGATTCGCTGATGCCGCCCACCATGCCATGCACCACGCGCACCTTCACTTCGTCGGTCGAGAGCTTCTCGAGCGCCTCGGTGAGGGCCTCGACCGAACCTTGAACATCGGCCTTCACGATCAGCGTCAAGGTCTTGACGTCGCCATCCTGCATCTGCTGGAACATGTTGGAGAGCTTCGACGCCTGCTGGCGCTGGAGCTTGACGTCCTTGTACTTGCCCTGGCGAAACAGCGCGATCTCGCGGGCCTTGCGCTCGTTTTCGACGCCGCTCACCTCGTCACCGGCATTGGGCACGCCCGAAAGTCCCTGCACCTCGACGGGTATCGACGGACCGGCCTCCTTGATCGAGCGGCCGACCTCGTCGGTCATCGCCCGCACACGCCCAGACTCGCGTCCCGCCAGGATCACATCACCCTTACGCAAGGTGCCTTCCTGGACCAATATGGTGGCCACCGGACCGCGGCCCTTGTCGAGCCGCGCCTCGATGACGATACCGCTCGCCATGGCGTGGCGCACCGCGGTCAGCTCGAGCAGCTCGGCCTGCAACAACACCGCGTCGAGCAAATCTTCGATCCCCTGGCCAGTCTTGGCCGACACCGGCACGAAGATGTCCGATCCGCCCCACTCCTCGGGCACTACCTCGTGGGCCACCAGTTCCTGCTTCACACGCTCCATATCGGCCTGCGGCTTATCGATCTTGTTGACCGCCACCACGATGGGCACGCCCGCCTCGCGGGCATGGTGGATCGCCTCGACGGTCTGGGGCATGACCCCATCGTCGGCGGCCACCACCAGAATGACGATATCCGTCACCTTGGCCCCGCGCGCGCGCATGGCGGTGAATGCCTCGTGGCCTGGCGTATCGAGGAACGTCAACATGCCCTTGGGCATCTCGACGTGATAGGCGCCGATGTGCTGGGTTATGCCGCCCGCCTCACCACTTGCCACCTTGGTCTTGCGGATGTAATCGAGCAGCGAGGTCTTGCCGTGATCGACATGGCCCATGACCGTGACCACCGGCGGGCGCGGCTCACGCGCCCCCTCCTCGTGATCGCCGGCCTTCAAGGCCGCCTCCGGATCGTGGCTACGCGCCTCGTGGGCGACGTGCCCGAGCTCCTCGACCACGATGGTCGCCGTCTCACGATCGAGGACCTGATTGATGGTGACCATCATCCCAAGCTGCATCAAGGCCTTGATCACCTCCACGGCCTTGATCGACATCTGCTGGGCGAGTTCGGCCACGGTAATGGCCTCTGGCAGGTAGACATCCCGGACCACGCGCTCGGTCGGCATCTCGAAGGCGTGCTGGCCGCTCATGCTCGTGACCACGCGCTTGCCCCCCGACGCCCCGCGCGATGGCGGACCGCCCGGCCGCCCCTTCTGCGGCTTGCGATCCCCGCCCGAGGGCCGGGCCGCCGGACGCTCCCGGCGCTCATTGCGCCCACGCTCCGGGCGGGCGTCCTTGCGTACGGTGCGATTTTGCGGCACTTCCTTCGCCGCCGGCGGCTCCGCCGGCTGCGGCGCCGGCTCGGGCGCGGCCTCCGCTACCGGCTCCTCAACCATAAGCTCGGCAGGCGCGGCCTCCACGGGCTCGGAAGGCGCCACCGCCGCCGGCGGCGGTGCCTCGGGCTCCGCCACGCGCTCCACGACCGGCTCGATGAAGGCCTCGGCCTCGACAGCCGGGGCCTCCGGCTCGTCTGGCACCTGGCGCTTCACGAAGGTTCGCTTCTTGCGCACCTCGACCTGCACCGCGCGGCTCTGGCCAAACCGCGAGTTCTGCATGATCTTGCTGGTCGACTTTTGCGTGAGCGTGATGCGCTTGGCCTCCGGTTCCCCCGCGCCATGATGCGTGCGCAGGAAGTTCAGGAGCGCCATCTTCTCGTCATCGCTTAAGGGATCGCCGCTTTTCTTGTCGGCGATTCCCGCCGCGACCAGCTGCTGAAGCAGCTTGTCCGGCGCCACCCCTATCTGTTCGGCAAAACTTTTAACTGTCGTTTCAGGCATCGAATAAAATCCGTCAGGCCCCCTGGCTCTGGTCCGCGAACCAAGGCGCGCGCGCTGCCATAATGAGGATGCGGGCCCGTTCCTCATCCAACCCCTCAATCGCCGCCAGATCATCGACCGACTGATCGGCTAGCTCCTCCATGGTCTTGATCCCGTGGCTCGCCAACAGACGTGCCGTATGCTCGTCCATCTCCACCATACCGAGGAGATCCTCGGCGGGCTCAGCCATGTCAATCTTTTCCTCAAGCGTTATGGCACGCGTGAGCAGGATGTCGCGCGCTCGATCGCGCAACTCGTCAACCTGCGCCTCGGTGAGACCCTCGACCGACATCATCTCCTGCTTCGGGACATAGGCGACTTCATCTAGCGTCATGAACCCCTCGCGCACGAGCAGCTCGGCCGTCGCCGGCTCCATGCGCAGCTGCTCGACGAACATCTGCACGGCATTGGCCGCCTCGGTCTCGCCACGCGCCGAGGCCGTTTCCTCGGTCATCACGTTGAGCTCCCAGCCAGTCAGCTCGGACGCCAGCCGCACGTTCTGGCCGCCCCGACCGATCACCTGCGAGAGCTGCGACTCCTCGACGATGACATCCATGCTGTGCGTCTCCTCGTCGACCACGATCGAAAGCACCTCGGCTGGCGCCAGTCCGTTGATGACGAATTGCGCCGGGTCCGCGGACCACTGGATGATATCGACCCGCTCACCCCCAAGCTCATTCGATACGCTTTGCACGCGCGAGCCGCGCATGCCCACGCACGCCCCTATGGGGTCGATGCGTGGATCCTTGGAATTCACCGCAATCTTTGCGCGCAACCCCGGATCGCGGGCCGCGCCGTGAATCTCGATCAGCCCCTCGCCAGCCTCTGGAACCTCGAGCTTGAAGAGTTCGACGAGCAACTGCGGGCTCGTGCGGCTCAGGAACAGTTGTGGCCCGCGCGGCGCGGAATGGACATCCTCCAGATAGGCGCGCACACGGTCGCCGGGGCGCAGCCCCTCGCGCGGGATCATCGCCGACTTCGGCAGCAGGGCCTCGGCGGTGCCAAGATCAATGATCGCGTCGCCACGCTCCAGGCGCTTCACGACGCCCGTGACAAGCTCGCCCTGGCGGCCCTTGAACTGATTGACGATCTGCTCGCGCTCGGCCTCGCGTACCTTCTGCACGATCACCTGCTTGGCGGCTTGGGCTGCGATCCGGCCGAAATCGGCGGCCTCGATCGGCTCTTCGATGTATTCCCCCACCTGAATATCGGCCTGGCGCTCGCGGGCCTGCGCAAGCGGCATCTCGCGCCCCGGAAACTCGAGGGTCTCCTGCTCATCGGGCACGACCAGCCAACGCCGGAAGGTATCGTACTCTCCGGTTTTCCTGTGGATATGGACGCGGGCGTCTATGTCTTCCTTGTGACGCTTGCGCGTCGCGGTCGCCAGGGCCGCCTCGAGCGCCCCAAAGATGATCTCGCGATCGACATTCTTCTCGCGTGAAACGGTCTCGACCACCAATAGAATTTCGTTCGCCATCACTGCCTCCAGCCGCCCTCAGAGTTCGGGCACAAGTCTCGCCTTCTCGATATTGTCGAATGCGAGATCATAACGCGTCTCGTCCGCCTCCAGGATCACACGCCCATCAACCAAGCCCACGAGGCGCCCCCGAAAGTTGCGGCGCCCATCCACGGGCAGCGCGGTCTTCACCTTGATCTGGGACCCGGCGAAACGCTCGAAGTCACTGGGCCGCGCCAACGGCCTGTCCAACCCGGGCGAGGAGATCTCGAGCGTGTACTGTCCCGGGATCGGATCCTCGACATCGAAAAGCGCGCTCACCTGGCGACTGACCCGGGCGCAGTCGTCGACATCGATGCCCTGCGGCCCATCGATATAAATACGCAGGATCTTTTGCCCGCTCACGAACTCGATATCGACGACCTCGAAACCGAGGTGCGCCACGACCGGTTCCACCAGGGCCCGTAGCCGATCCGCCTGAATGTGTTTCTCCATGACCATAAACGCAAAAGTGGGCTTAAAGCCCACTTCCGCAGCACGACCCATACGAGATAAACGCGGATTATAAGCCTTCCCGCCAAAACTTCAATGCGTGGCCCCAAGGCTTGTTATTGCCCGCAAAGCTGGTAGACTCTGCCCCCTCTGGTGCGGGGTGGAGCAGTCTGGCAGCTCGTCGGGCTCATAACCCGAAGGTCGTAGGTTCAAATCCTACCCCCGCTACCAACTTCATAAAGTATCCCCCCCTGATCTTGCAGGATGGACGCCGACCTTAAAGCAGGGGTGGCGCGCCCAGGGTCGGATAGCGTCGACGCCGCTTGCTGGCGTGGAGTCGACGGATACTAACGATCCTTAACCCCCAATCGGAACTCCCGCAGGACGGCTTTGCCCCGTGGGGCCAAGCGAGGCGCACGGCGGCGCGCCCCTCCAGGCGCAACGGCCCGCGATCATAGGCCTGCAGGCGGTCCATGCCGGCGGCGAGCAAGATCAGCCGCGGGAACTGGCTTACCGCCTGAGCCACCACCCTTCGCCGTTCCTGGCCGCCGATGCCAAGCGCCC
>JAKBUS010000036.1 GCA_021841585.1 Pseudomonadota bacterium
CCCTCTGTGGAACGATGTGCGCTATGTGCGCGAGCATGAGGCTTACGATGGCGTGTGTGCCCGCCTCTACCGGTTCCTGACAGGCTCCGAGCCCTGAATTGCACCCACTAATTCCGCTGAAGAGCCAACGATTGAATTCGCCGATGCCCATGACCTCATTTGTCTCGCGAAAGATTCTTTCATAGCGAACCGAAATGGTGGGCATTGGAGATAATGAAAAGATGTTCTCTCACCCCAACCTCCCCACCAAATCCTTCGCCTTGAGGTGCGTATATCGCTTCAGCATTTGCAGGGTCTTATGCCCCGTAATCGCCGCCACTTCCATAGGGTTCAATCCCTTCTCAAAAAGCCTGCTCGTGGCCTCATGCCGCAGATCATGGAAGGTGAGCCCTTCGATGCCCGCAGCCTTGCAGGTCTCGGCAAAGCCTCGACTGATAGATGCTGCATGAATAGCAAAAACACGGCCATCGATACGCCGTGGCAGTGTGTCCAAGGTTGTCAGTGCTCGTGTCGATAACGGCACCTGACGCGGTGTGCCGTTTTTGGTCTCGGGAATCAGCAACACTTGGTCCTTTCGGTCAAGGTACTCCCAGCGCATTGCGGCGATTGCCCCGCGACGCATGGCGGTTTCAATGGCTTATATGATGATCAAACCGATTTCGCCAGCGTCTCCATAGGTCTCGGCCGCTGCGAGCAACCTCTTTTCTTCGTCGCCCACTAGGCGACGGTCTCTCTTGTCGTTGACGCGTGGCCGGCTTAATAAGCGTACCGGATTGCCCCACGGCAGGTGGATGTGCCATTCCTGCGCCGCTACAGTAAAGACATGGGACAGGATATTCAATTCGCGGTTCACGGTGGAAGCCGACACAACTTTAAGGCGTCGATTTTTGTAGGCCGTCAATTCCTTGCCCGTGATACCAGAAATAAAGCCGTGAGCAACGGGGTCTTAGCCGATCATCCGAAGGTGGGAGCGCTCCATTGCAGCCCCGCGCTTTTGCACGGTGATCTCGCGCTGATACCGACCGAGTAGTTCAGCCAATGAGGTGGACTCTGCTTCGGCTCGGGACATGAAGATCCCGCGGTCCATCTCCGATTCAATTTGCTTGGCCCAGGCGGCGGCCTCGGTCTTCAGGTCAAAGGTTTTGGCGAGTTCTGGGTAGCCGCGCTTCTTGATCCGCACCTGCCAAACCCGCCGGCCGCTTGGCCCCGGCCTTGCGCGTAAACTTGCCATGTCCACCCCCACGTTTTCCTTCCGGTGGACATATGGTGGACATAATCAGAGCGAAAGGGAGGCGGATATCACTAAGTTCTTGATTGTATTGGCGTCCCCAAGGGGATTCGAACCCCTGTTACCGCCGTGAAAGGGCGATGTCCTAGGCCTCTAGACGATGGGGACCACGGTGATGCTCCGCGCCCGCAATGGGCGTAGAAGGCTCGCTACTCTAAGAGTAACACTCGGCAAAATCAAGCGCCGAGTCGCCCAAGACGGCTTTGGCGAAGGACCCCCATGACCGGCCCCCGCCACCCAAACCGAAGACCCCGGTAGCACGCCACAACCACGAGACTGTGACTTTAAGCGCGCCACCTCTTTGCGCGGCCATCGGCGTCATCTCTTTGCGGCCCACATCGAGATCGCCATGCTGTGGCCTCGCGACACCTCGCCAAGACCCGATCGGGATTGTCACGATCGCGGTCCCGCTCACCATTTCCCGCCTCGACCCGGGGCGTCTACACTAGAGGTTCGGGCCACAACCTAAGGAGCGATGGTGGACACGATGAGGCTAGAGCGCGAATTCGGGTGCGGACCGCAACCACCATCCCGCCATGCGCACATCGACACATGAGTACCATACGAGCCCCCATCGCGCTTTGGCGCCGGCCAGTGTGGTCCACGGGCCGCAAGGACTGCGTGGGCACGGCGCTCGGCCACAGCCGACTCTGGTTTACCATCGGTCAAGGCATCGTCACCGAGGTCTTTTATCCGCGCATCGACATCCCGCAGATTCGCGACCTCGGGTTTTTAATCGCAGACGGGCGCGGCTTCTGGCAGGAGATCAAGGCGCTGCCAGACCCCGTACTCGAACTTGAGGACGCGCGCATCCCATTGCCGCGCATCCATCACCACCACGAGCGCTTCGAATTCACCTTGCGTGTCTGCGTCGACCCCGACCGCGATGTCCTATTGATCGACTTCGCGCTCACCGGAGACGCCGACCTGCGCCCCTATGTCCTCTGCGCCGCGCGTCTCGGCGAGGATGCGCGCGCCAATCACGCCTGGGTCGGTGCGTGGGAGGGACGGCGGGTATTGTGGGCCCAACAAGGGCCCTTTGGATTGGCGATCAAATGCCGTGATGCCGATGGCCATGCCGCGCTTGGCGCCTGCACGGTGGGCGAGATCGGCGCGAGCGACCTTTGGCAGGACTTTCACCTCAATGGGCGCATGATTTGGGAATATACCGAGGCCGGACCCGGAGAGGTCGCGCTCGGCGGCGCCCTACCGCCCCGCGGCACGCTGGCGCTTAGCCTTGGTAGCAGCAAGGAGGCCGCCGCGACCAACGCGTGGTCCTCGCTTACCGAGGGATTTGCGTGCGCCGCCAAGGAATACGCCGCCCATTGGCGCGCGTGGCACGAGGCGTGCGCACGCCCCGCGGACATCGCCATGCGCTTGCCAGCCGATCTCGCCACGCTCTATACGCGCTCGGCTACGGTGATCAAGGTCCACGAGGATCACACCTTCCCGGGCGCGTTGGTGGCGAGCCTCTCGGTCCCGTGGGGCGAGGCCAGCGACACCCTGGGCGGCTATCATCTCGTATGGTCTCGCGACCTGGTCGAGAGCGCGGGCGCGCTCCTTGCCCTCGGTGCGTATAAAGAGGCGCGCCAGATCCTCGCCTACCTGATCGGCACTCAACAGGCCGACGGCCACTGGCTGCAAAACCAATGGCTCGGCGGCAAACCCTTCTGGAATGGCGTGCAGCTCGATGAAGCGGGCTTTCCGGTGCTGCTCGCAAGCGCCGTCAAGGCGCACGCGGCCTTGGGCGACATGGCGGTCACGGACATGATCGTCCGCGCCCTCTCCTTCATCGTCTGCGAAGGCCCGGTGACCGCCCAAGATCGCTGGGAGGAGGATGCCGGCGTCAACGCCTTCACGCTGGCCGTGATGATCGCCGCGCTGGTCGAAGGGGCCGCGTTTCTGGAGGGTCGCGCACAGGCGTGCGCGCTTATGTTTGCCGACTATTGGAATTCGCGCATCGAGGCCTGGACCTACGTCGAGGATGATCCCTTGTCCCGGGAGTTCCAGGTTCCCGGCCACTACATCCGCATGGCCCCGCCCGACATCCTCATTGACCACGACGCCGACCGCGAAATCCTGCCTATCAAAAACCGCGCCGATGACCCGCAGCTCGAGGCCTGCTACCAGGTATCCAACGATTTCCTGCAACTCGTGCGCTATGGCCTGCGCGATGCCCGTGACCCGCGCATCGTGGCCTCCGTAACCGTCATGGACGGCCTTTTGAAGGCCGAGACGCCAAGCGGGCCGGTCTGGCACCGCTACAACGGCGACGGCTACGGGGAACACGCCGACGGCAGCCCGTTCGACGGCACCGGCATCGGACGGGGATGGCCCTTGCTCACCGGCGAACGCGGCCATTATGCGATCGCCGCCGGCGACGACGCCCTCCCCTACCTGCGGGCGATGGCGGCCATGACCGGAAAAGGGGGGTTGCTGCCTGAGCAGGTGTGGGACAGCGAGCCGATCCCGGAACGCGATCTCACTCCAGGGCGCCCGAGCGGATCGGCCATGCCGCTCGTATGGGCCCACGGCGAATTCGTGAAACTCTGCCACAGCCATGCGCTTGGCGCCCCGGTCGATCGCCCGCAGGCAACCTGGAAACGCTATCAGGGCGTGCGCCCCACGCCTGACTTTTGCATCTGGCAGCTCCGCCAGCGTCCACGCCGTGTGCGCGTCGGCCAGGAACTGCGCATTGCGCTCGCCGCGCCATTTACGGTCCACTGGGGCCGCGACGGCTGGCAGGCGGTGCGCGACACGCCGTCCGAGGACTGGGGGCTTTCGCATGTCGCCATCCTGCCGCGCGACGCGCTAGGCGCCGCGCGCACCGTGCAGTTCACACTGCGCTGGCAGAGCGGAGACTGGGTGGGTCAGGACTTTCACATCGATATCAGACGGGATCCATGATAGAGATCCGTCTCGAAGGTCGAAGCGCGCTTGTCACCGGCGCGAGCGGGGGTCTTGGCACGGCCATCGCCCGCCCCCGCCCGGCCCCTAGGCATCCATGTCTTCGGGAATCACATGGCCGAGCCTTGGCAAGGACACGCGTAGCGCGGGCCCCGTGGCCATGGTAGTCACGATCGCCATGACCACGAGCAGGGTATAGACGATATGCGGTATGAATCCGGCGCTATACCCGATATTGATGACGATGAGCTCCATGAGCCCGCGGGTATTCATCAGCGCCCCCATTACCGCAGCACTCATGCCGTCGAGCCCCCCGATCCTGGCACCGACATAGGCCCCGGCCCCCTTCGCCAGCGTGGCCACGAATACGATGGCGACACACCAAAGCCATAGCGTGCTCGTATTAATGCCGGTCAGATCTGCGCGCAGGCCGGCGTAGGTGAAGAACACCGGCAGGAAGAACACGAAGATAAAGTCGCCGACCGTTTGCTGAAACCGACGCACGAACTCGGTATGGGTGTTGACGATGACCCCCATCACAAAGCCGCCGAAAATGGTAAATATGCCAATCTCGTAGGTCATTATGCCCGACACGAACACCGCCAGCAGCGTAAGCGCCAGCACGTCGGGTGCAAGCCCGGGGCCTTCAGGCCACGACAGACGCGCCAACACACGGCGTACGAACGGCTTTACCACCACGAAGGCCCCGACGAGATAAAGCCCAAGAAACGCTAGGTGTAAAGCCATGGTCGCCGCCGAGAATCGCGCCCTGGCAAATGCCGCCACCGCCAGCAGCAAAAGCCAGCCGATGACATCGTTGACGGCCGCGGCGCTGATGGCAATCGCCCCGATACGGGTCCGTGCCAGGCCATATTCCACCAGGATCCGACCGAGGACCGGGACAGCGGTAATGGCGAACGCGGTGCCGATAAAAAGACTATAGGGGATGACCGGCACCCCAGCTGCCAGATAGGGCTGGGAGACAAAGCCCAGAACCACACCGAGCACAAAGGGCGGGACAATCGAACCTGCCGCCGTGGCCGCCGCCGCCCAGCCGTTCGCCGCCTCCTTGAGGTGCGAAAAATCGAAGCCCATGCCGACCTGAAACATGAGCAACGTAAGCCCGATCTGACTCATGACCACAAGCGGCAGGGGCGTAATGCTGGCAAAGACATAGTGAAACAATCCGGGGTCGAGGCGCCCAAAAAGCGATGGGCCGAGCAGCACGCCGGCGATGATTTCGCCCACCGAGCGCGGCTGACCCACCTTTCTTGCGAGCCACCCCAACGCCCGTGCCGAGGCAATGATCGCCACCAGCTGAAGCAGCACAAAATACAACACCCGCTCGGGCGATTGCGCAAGGCCGCCCAAATCCGCACTCGACATCATGTCCATCCCGCCACGGCCCCGCGGCCTGCCCACGAAGCGACACCCCGGCGGCCCTATCGAACACGCCGTGAATGCAACCGAGCGCCAAGCTTAATATTATGTCGGCCCAACCCCAAGCATGACGCACCCAGACCTCGCGACCAATTGACTAGGGGCCACAGGCGGCGGCCACGGCACCGCGCGCCCAGGACTCGCGCTCGCGCACGAACGCCGCCTGCTGGCGCGCCTTGAAGGCCTCGATGCCGCCTTGCTCGGCCTGCAGGAACTGCTGATACTCTGCCCACGAAAAGTGTCCGTCCTCGATCTGCAACGCCAGCCGGCCACGCGCGAAATCCGCACGCATCGCCAGCAACTCCTCCTCGCTCACGAGGAAAAACCGGATGCGATCGAAAAACCGCAACAGCCACGGGGCGCCGTCCGCGAACGGCGCGACCGCCGGCCCGCGGTTCCACATCTGCACGGTGCGCCCCACGAATTGATAGCCCCCGGGGCCTTCCATCCCATAAATGCACAGATAGGCCCCGCCGATGCCGACCGCATTCTCGGGGGTCCAGGTGCGTGCCGGATTGTACTTCGTGGTGACGAGCCGGTGACGGGGGTCGAGCGGAGTCGCGACCGGCGCCCCGAGATAGACGTCCCCTAGGCCCAGCACGAGATAGTCGGCCGCCAGCACGATATCGCGCACCGCATCCTCGCTGTCTAGGCCGTTGATACGACGAATGAACTCGATATTGCGCGGGCACCACGGGGCATCGGGACGCACGAGCTGCTGATAACGGGCCGTGGCAAGCCGTGTCTGACTGTCATCCCAGGCGAGCGGCAGATGCACGACGCGCGAGGCCACGCGCGCATTGCGCAATTCCCCGAGGTCGGCCTCGGCCTCGCGCAGCACCGCCACCAAGGCCGCCTGCGAGAGGCGCTCGGGACGGTAATGCACCTGCAGCGAGCGTATCCCGGGCGTGAGGTCGATCACGGCGTCGTTCAACCGTTCGCGCCCGCGCGACTCAAGCCACTCCATGAGGGCGTGGACACGCAGACGCAAGCCGATATCGAGGATCGGCGGCCCGTACTCGATCAGGACATTGGCATCGCCGGCGCGCCGGTACACGACCGCCACCGCGTCTTTTCCTTCATCGAGGCGCGCGATGACCGCCTCCCTGGCATCGCGCGCCTCGATGAGCGCGGGCACGCGCGGCCTGAGCGGTGGCGGGCGCAGGCACAATGCCTGCTCCTGATCCCTTTCCGCCGCGCGCGCGGCGGAAAGGCTCAGACGCTGGAAGCGCACGGTGTCCCCCGGACGCAGCTGCCCGAGCTTCCAGAGGTCCGCGGACACCACCACGGCCGGACACACGAAACCCCCCAGGCTCGGCCCGTCCGGACCGAGGATCACCGGCATGTCGCCGGTATAGTCGATCGCGCCTATGGCATAGGCATTATCATGAATATTGGAGGGGTGGAGACCGGCCTCCCCACCGTCTTGGCGCGCCCACCGCGGGCGTGGGCCGATCAATCGCACGCCGGTACGATTGGATTGCGGGTGGACCTGCCAATCGGCGGCGAAGAACGCGTCGATGTCCTCTTCGGTAAAGAAATCATCGGCGCCATGCGGCCCATACAAGACCCCGAGCGTCCAGTGGCGCTCGTAGCGCGGCCGCAGACGTCGCGGCAATTGGCGACCGGCCGCGCCCTCGTCGGTGATGGCGGTAATCGTCAGGCGGTCGCCCGCCTTCAGGGCGCGCCCCTCATGACCCCCGAAACCGCCCAGACCAAACGTCGCAGCGCTCCCCAGATAGCGGTCCACGAGAAAGCCCCCCTGCACGGCCAGATACGCACGCGCCCCGGCGGTGCGCACCGTGCCGCACAGTAACTCGTCCCCGGCCTCGACCCGGCATACCTGCCACATCGGCAGCACGCGTCCGTCGAGCCGTGCCGCAAACGGCGCGCCGGTGAGCGCGATCAGCGCCGGCGCATGAAACTTGAGGTGCGGCCCGACGAGCGTCATCTCCAGGACCACGGCCTCGGGGGCATTCCCAAGAAGCCCATTGGCGTGGCGATGCGCGAGCGCATCCATGGGCCCCGACGGCGGCACGCCCACCTGCCAATATCCGAGCCGTCCCGGCCAGTCCTGGAGGGTCGTCTGCGCCCCGCCCTTCAGGACCTCCACCACCGGGGCCGGCCGCGGATCGCAGGCCAGCGTATCGACTCCCTGGCGGCCCTCGCGCACCCGCGGGTCCTGCGCCAAGGCACGCAGCCAATCGCGATTCGTCTCGACCCCACGCACCCGCGTCTGCGCAAGCGCCGTATCCAGCGCCTGCCATGCCGGCCCACGCTCATCCGCCGCCACACAGATGTGCGCGAGTTCGCCGTCGCCGGCCGGCGCCACCTCCGACCCCGCTTCGATGGCAGCCGTAACCTGCGCCTCCGGCGGCCATGACACCGCCATCACGCGCCCCGCGGAGCGCGCAAGCCCACGCGTCCAATCCTCGGCGCGCACGTGCGCGAGGATGGCATTGCCTCGAGCGCCGCGCGCGCGGCGGCCAAACGCCGCCTGTTCCCCGGCCGCGAGCCGCAAGGTCCACTCGACGATATCGTCACCCGTTAGCATCGAAGCGAGTTCGTGGGCGGGCGCGAGCGCCGCGCTTAAAGACACGAAATAGGGCTTGTGCTCGTCTTCATCATGGATAAAACGCACCACGCCCGCGGACCGATAGCGCGCGCACCGCGCGAGGCGCACCGCCATGGCCGCAAGCCGCCGGCATTCCGCGCGCGCCAGTCCCTTGGCCGGCGCCTCCTCCAGCACCGCCTGGCCGCCGCGCCGCAGGCTCACATCGTGTACGCCCAGGGCTTGCACCGTGCCCTGCCCGTTGCCCCACACCGGGACCTCCAGGCAACGGGCATGGACCAGACGCCGCTCCACGCAAAGCGCCCCGAGACCGCAAGGCCGCGATCGCCGCCACTCCTCCCAGGCCGCCCGCAATGCCTCTGGGTGCGCGCAGCGCCGCTCCCAGGACAAGGTCTCGCCGCACAGCGCCACGGGATAGCCGATCGCCGCGGCCACCGCCAGGAGGCTCGCGAGATCATCGAGTGGGCGGCTTCTTGCGAGCAGCGGCAGACGCGCCGCGTGAGCGCGCGTACGCGCGCGCCCGGGGTCCGAAAACGCCTTGATGTCATCGATGCGCGCGCCCGCGAACGCGATCTGGCGCCGCGCGAGCGCGCGGGCGAGATGCGCGTCACGGGCGCCGGCGCCGTAACCGGGGTGCACGGCATCGGCCCCGGCATCGGCCGCCAACGCCGCCACCGCATCCCCGTCCGCGCCACAGACGAGCGCCGCTGGCGCGCATGCCATGGCGATCCCCAGGCGCTCTAGCGTGCGCCTTACCCGCGCCACACCGAGCGCGTCATCGGCCACCCATACCATCTTGAACATAACACCTCGCACAGGCGGGCCGTCCCGCAACAAGTCCAGGCGACGGGGTCGTCCCCGTGCCCGTCAATCTTCCGCCGCCTTCCAGGCCATGATGCGAATTGGGGTGGGGTCATAACCATTACAGGGATTGTTCAACTGCGGGCAATTGGAGATGAGCATCACCACGTCCTGCTCGGCGCGCATCTCCACATATTTGCCGGGGGCGGAGACCCCGTCGGCGAACCGCAGGGCCCGGCCTTCCACCGGGACATTCATGAAGAAATTGATGTTGCTAGCCAGATCGCGCTTGCCAAGGCCCAGGCGCTGGCCGCACGCGCAGTGTTGCGAGGCGTGCAGGAAATTGTCCCGGCAGCTGTGCAGATAGCCCTTGTCGTGGCCATAGCGCACGGTATTGCTCTCGGCGGAACAGGCCCCGCCCAGGGTATCGTGGCGCCCACAGGTATCGGCGACTATGGTCAGCATCGGCCGCCCCTCGCACGACATCAGTACCGAGCCGGTCGTAAGATAGAGGGCCCTTTGGGCGACGATGGTGGCCTGCGCGCTGTAGCGCTCGCGGCGGTCATGCCGGTTATAAAAAAGCGTGTCGACCGCCTGGTTGCCCTTGAGGTCGACGATGCGCACGGTCTGGCCGGCAAACACCTCCCCCATCCACGGCTCGCCTGCCGCGCACACGACATCCCACAGGGCGTCGGCCGGATCACGCGCGCTTTCCTGCAATACGGGGCTTGGCATCAGCAATCTCCGAGATAACGGTGACTGTTCATGAAGGCGCGGGCGTTCTGCGCGCAGCGCGCGACGCTCGGCGACGTATCGGCCCCCTTGGCGTAGGCCGTGACGCGAATGTCGGCCGCGGCATAGGCCCCGGGGGCGGCCAAGGGATGGGGGGCCGCCGAAATCACACACAGGAGATTCAAGACCGCCGTCCATTCCACGAAATCGCCGCAATCGGCGTGGTTGTGGCGCAACGCCACGCGGCCCTCGTCGTCGATTACAAGCGCGCTGAAGAAATTGATCGGCGCCACCAGGTCCTCCTTACCAAGGCCCCATTTGGCGAGCTCGATCAGAAGACCCTCCTGACCGCTTCGGTGCATGGCGTTGCGCGCCTCCTCGAAGCGCCGCACGCCAAAGCATCGCTCGATGTCGGCGCGGCTTGACGCCCCGCAGATCGGGTCATGGTCGCTCACGCTCTCGGCGCACAAGGCCGCCAGCGCGCGCCCCATATCTGACATGAGCGCGTGCCCGGCGCCTAGCGCGGCGGTATGCTGGGCCTTCAAGGTATCGGCCATGTTGTAACGCTCGCTGCGGTCATCATCATTAAAAAGCAGCACCGACACATTGGCCTTGGGACCGAGTGCTGAAAGCCGCAGGCCCTGGCCGCGGCGCACGCGAAACGAGGCATGACAGCCCCCGGGGACGCGCTCCTCCCAGAGCACGGCCCGCTCCCTTGTTTGCTGTTCGTTCATGGCTTTTTCCCCTCCTCGGTCGTCGACGGCGCGCGCGTACGCGCCGTCATGCTTTCCAAAAGCTCGCGATCGGCGTGGACTGCGGCAGTGGCGCGAATGCGTGCCAGGATCTCGCCCTTTAGCCTCACAAACGCCCCTTCAAGCTTGAGATCCTGGGTGCGCGCGCGGCCCCACGGGATTGCGTGCACCGAATCCACGCGCCCGGGGTTGGCGGCCAGCACGATCACCCGGTCGGCGAGATAGATCGCCTCCTCGACGTCGTGAGTCACGAACAAGGCCGTGGTCTTCTCGGCGGCAAACAGGTGCAACACCAGGTCATGCATGGTCTCGCGTGTCTGCGCATCGAGCGCTCCGAAGGGCTCATCCATCAAAAGGACCGCCGGATTGGCCACCAGCGCGCGGGCGATATTGACGCGCTGCTGCATGCCGCCGGACAGCTGGTTTGGGTAGCTGTCGCGGACCCGCGCAAGCCCCATCATGTTGAGCAGGGCCTCGCTGCGCGAAAGGTACTCGGACACCTCGCGGCTCGTGGCCTCGGCGTTGACCGCAAGGCCGCGCGAGAAGCGCAGGTTCTGCCAGACCGTGAGCCATGGGAACAACGTCGATTGCTGGAACACCATGCCGCGATCAGGCCCGGGACCCGTGACCGCGCGCCCGTTCACCCGGATCACCCCTTCGCTTGGCTCATCGAGCCCGGCGATAAGCCGCAGGAGCGTGGACTTGCCGCACCCCGAGGCCCCGACGATGGCCACGAACTCATGGTCGGACGCCACCATGTCGAGGTCCTTCAAGACCGAAACTGGCACGCCGCCTGAACTTGCGTAGTCGCGGCTCACGCCCTCCACACTTACACGCGGCGCATTCATGATTGGCACCACGGAAACAAACGCTTGTGGAGCGCGCGAAACATGAGATCGAAGGCAAGCCCAATGAGGCCTATGACAATGATCCCGACAAAGATCTTCGCGGTGTCCAAAAAGCGTTGCGCCTGCAGGATGGCAAACCCAAGGCCGCTGTCGGCGGCCACCATCTCGGCCACCACAAGATAAGTCCATGCCCAGCCCATGTTGATGCGCAGGATGTCGACGATCTGTGGCCACGTGCCCCGCCACACGACGAGCTTCATGGCCTCCCCGGGGCGCGCGCCCATGGTGTAGGCGGCCTCCAGATAGCGATCAGGGAGCTTGCGCACGGCATCGGCGACCATCACCACGATCTGGAACACCACCCCTATGAAGATGATCGCGATCTTCGATCCCTCGCCTATGCCCACCCACAGGATGACGAGCGGTATGAACGCCGAGGCCGGCATGTAACGCACGAAGTCGTTGATCGGCTGCAAGAGCGCCTCACACCATTTGTAGGCGCCAATGAAAAGCCCGAGCGGAACCCCGATCAAGGCCGCCAGCATAAAGCCCGCGACCACGCGATAGATGCTGATGCCGGCGTCATGCATGAGCCCGCTCGCATACCAATGGCGCAACGACATCCACACATCGGCCGGCGACGGCAGGAAAAGCCCTCCCACGAGATGCTCGGCGCTGAGCGCCTGCCAGAACGCGAGCGGCAACAGAAAACCCGCGACCGCAAGACTCACATACAACGCCCTCGGAATCGGTGCGCGTATGCGCGAAAGCCTGGCGCGCATCCGGCCGTGGCGCCATGCCGCCTCGCGGCCGCCGCCGACCGCGCGCGTCTCGTGGGTCCTTGCGGTCGCGGCGCCCATCAGCGCCCCGCCTGATCCACGATTCCGGCATCCACGAAGGTGCGCGGATCAGGGATCGACTTGACCATCTTCACCTGCTGCAGGAACCGGCCAGTATGGACGGTGCTGTTATAGAGCGAGGCACTAGCAGGACCGGGATTCATGGCGACGTGATTTAAGCGCTCGCCAAAAAGCTTGGTGCCAGACAGGCTTGCGGCATAGACCGCCGGCGTGTGATCCACATGCGGGGCCATGATGGCCGCGGCCTTGCGGGGATGGGCCTTGATAAAGCGCACGGTGGCAAACCATGCCTTCGCAAGCCCCACGAAGTCCTTCTTGTGGGCCGCAATGACACTGTCGCGCGCGACCACGAGATCGGGGATGAGCCCCGGCGCCTGGGCGCTCGTAAAGAGCGCATGCCCGGCGCCGCGCGCTTCGATCCTCTGGATCCATGGATTCCATACCCCGGCGGCGGCCACGCGTCCGGTGATGAGCGCGGCGGCGGAATCGCCGGTCGACATGTTGATGAAATGGACGTCCGCGGCGTCCATGTGATGCTCGTGGAGCGCGGTCACATCGAGGTACTCCTCGATCGAATTCATTTCAACCGCAATCGACTTTCCTTTCAGGTCTGCGAACGAATGGATCTTGTTGTTCACCATCAGGGCGTCGTTGCCGGCGGAATTGTCGGTGACCAGGACCACCTTGAGAGGTACCTTCTTTACGATTGGCGCGATGGTATCGATCAGCGCCTGGCAGTTGGCGTCTATGCGCCCGGCCGACAGCGCCTCCACCGAGGTCATGTAGCTCGGGAACCACACCAGCCGCACATGCGCCCCGTATTTCTTCAGATAGCCGTTGTGCTGCGCCACGTACCACGCCACCCACCCTGGCCAGTCCGACAGCCCGAGCGTAATGCGCGCGCTGGCCTGCGTCATGAGGCCCAATTGCCCGCAGACCACGAACCCCGCGGCCACTACAAGCTTCTTCAATGTGTGCATATCAACCCCCTCGCAATTTTCCATCCGACACAAAAAAACCCGGGACGGCAACACGCTGCCTCCCGGGTTTTTATCCCTCCGTGTACCCCGCGCATCGCGGGGCGGATTCTCTCGGACCGAACACCGCACGCGGCTGGAACCCTAGAATCCGTTACGCCTTCTCGATCGCTGAGACCCTAAGCCATATCATCCTCAAAAAACCTTCGCACCCAAGCTTTTGCAATCTCCATGCCACGCGCGACGTGGCCGCAACCTGCGCCAAACCGCGGTACGCGCGTGATGACCGCCGTATTGTGCCGGGGGATGGCGCACGCGCACCGTGCAAAGCCGGTGCGCGTGCGCCGTTATGGTGCGTGAAGATCGCCCGCGGGCGGGCCGACGGGGATCAGCGGGTGACGGGATGCTTGTCGACGATCGTCATACCGATGGGGGCTATGGCAATCACCGCAAGCTTCAGGTGCTGGATGCCAAACGGGATACCGATGATGGTGATGAAGTTGGCGAGCGCCGCCATGATATGGCCGATGGCAAGCCACACCCCGAACAGCAGGAACCACACGACGTTGCCGATGAGCCCCAAAGGGCCCGTGCCGATGTCCGAGCGGCCTACCGCCGCGCGACTGACCGCCTCGCGCCCGAACGGCCAGAAGGTGAACTGCCCGATGACAAAGCAGGCGCGCGCCCAGGGGATGCCCACGATGGACAAAAGCGCGATGAGCCCGGCGAGCCACCAGGCAAGCCCCATGACCGCGCCCCCCAACACAAACCACAACACGTTGCCGATCACAGCTAGCATGAAAGCCCCTTTGACCTCAATCCAGCAGGCGCCACCGCGCCACTTACGGTGCCAAAGCCCAGGCCCTCAAGGGCGGCCCTGGCCAAACAGGTGACGGCGCGCCTCCTCGTCCAGGGCGCCGCCCTGGCTTACGCGCGCGCCCGCGGCATAGGCGCGCACCACCGCCGGACGCGCCGCTATCTCCGTAAACCAGCGCTTCAGATGGGCAAAGGCCCCGAGGTCCTGCTGCTGATCGCGATACGGCACGATCCATGGGTAACAGGCCATATCGGCGATGGTGTACTCAGGGCCGCCCACGAACGGGCTTTCCGCGAGCCTGCGATCGAGCACGCCATAGAGACGCCCGGTCTCGCGCACATAGCGGTCGATGGCGTAGGGGATCTTCTCTGGGGCATAACGCGCGAAATGGTGGTTCTGGCCGGCCATCGGACCAAGCCCCGCCATCTGCCAGTAAAGCCATTGCAGGACCACGAACCGGCCCCTCGTGTCGGTCGGCAGGAAACGCCCGGTCTTCTCGGCGAGATACTGCAGGATGGCCCCCGATTCGAACAGCCGGATCGGCGCGCCATCGACATCGGGGTCGACCAGGGCGGGCATGCGGTTATTGGGGGCTATGGCCAGGAAATCCGGCGCAAACTGCTCGCCGCGGCCGATATTGACCGGCATGATCCGATAAGCGAGGCCGGCTTCTTCCAGGAAGATCGTGATTTTATGACCGTTGGGTGTCGGCCAATAATAGAGGTCGAGCATGAATATCCTCCCGATGACGGGCACGACCTTGGGCGGCCGTTGCCCCGCTTGCGCAGACCTGCGATTATACCCGGCTTTCCCGGCCCATGCCGCACCCTTAAAGCCCGTCATGCCCTTATTGCGTCTCGATGATATCAGCCTTGCCTACGGCCACCACCCCCTGCTCGACCATGTCTCGCTTGCCATTGAGGCCGGCGAACGCGTCTGTCTCATAGGCCGCAACGGCGAGGGCAAATCCTCGCTCTTGCGCATCGTCGCCGGGGCGGTCAAGCCCGATGGCGGCACACGCAGCCTGCAGCCCGGCGCGCGCATCGCGACCCTCGACCAAGAGGTCGATTGCGCCGACACCGCGAACGTCTATGAGGTCGTCGCAGGGGGGCTCGCCGCGCTCGGGGCCGCGCTTGCCGAATACGACCAGCTGACGGCGGGCCTAGGCGAAGACGCCAATGGCGAGATCCTGGCGCGCCTAGGCGCGGTCCAGCAGATCCTAGACAGCCAGGACGGCTGGCGTTTCCAGCAGCGCGTGCACGCGGTGATCACCGAACTCGCTCTCGATCCCCATGCGCGCATGGGCGAACTATCGGGCGGTTGGCGGCGGCGTGTCATGCTCGCACGGGCGCTGGTCACCGAACCCGATCTGCTGCTGCTTGATGAGCCCACGAACCACCTCGATATAGGCGCCATCCTGTGGCTCGAAAACTACCTCGCGAACTTCACAGGCGGGGTGCTGTTCGTAAGCCACGACCGCGCCTTCCTCGCGCGGCTTGCCACGCGCATCATCGAACTCGACCGCGGCATCCTGTCCTCGTGGCCCGGGACCTATAACGACTATGTGCGCCGCAAGGCCGAGGCGCTGGCCGCCGAGGAGACGCGCGACGCCCTGTTCGACAAGCGTCTGTCCGAGGAAGAGCGATGGATCCGGCAAGGTATCAAGGCCCGGCGCACGCGTAACGAGGGCCGGGTACGGGCGCTCGAGGCCATGCGCCGCGAGCATCGCGCGCGGCGCGCGCGCGTGGGGCAGGCGCAATTGCGCCTGGACACCGCCGATGCCTCCGGCCGCATCGTGTTCGAGACGGATCATCTGACGCTCACCTATGAGCATCGCGTTCTGGTCTCCGACTTCAGCGTCACCGTGCAACGCGGCGACCGGATCGCGCTCGTCGGCCCCAACGGCGTGGGCAAAACCACCCTCCTGCGCGCCCTTTTGGGTGATATAGCGCCGGCCAGCGGCTCGGTCCGCCAGGGCACGCGTCTGGAGGTGGCATACTTCGATCAGCAACGCGAGCAGCTCGATCCCGAGGCCACGGTCATGGACAGCGTCGGCGAAGGCCGGCTCACCATCGCCATCGGCGGCCGCCAGGAGCACGTCGCGGGCTACCTGCGCCGCTTCTTGTTTGCGCCCGAACGCCTGCGCTCGCCAGTGGCCATGCTCTCCGGCGGTGAGCGCAACCGCCTGCTGCTCGCGCGCCTGTTCGCCAAGCCCGCCAACCTCCTCATCCTCGACGAACCGACCAACGATCTTGACGCCGATACCCTGGAGCTCCTCGAGGAGACCTTGATGGAGTTCAAAGGCACCATCCTGATCGTAAGCCACGACCGCGCGTTCATAGACCAGGTGGCCACCAGCACATGGCTATTCGATGGCCGCGGCGGGGTCCATGAATACGTGGGCGGCTACAGTGATCTGCCCTCGGCCGCGCCGCCCGCGGCCGCCACCGCGGCCCCGAAGACCCCGGCCGCGAAGACCCAGGCCACGCCCCCGGGCGCGCCGGCGCGTAAGCGCTCCTACAAGGAACAACGCGAGATCGATGAACTCCCGGCGCGCATCGAGGCCCTGGAGGCCGAGCGCGCGACGCTCGAGGCCGCCAGCGCCGATTCGCGCTTCTATGGGCAGGACCAGACCAAGATCGCAAGCCACTTCGAGCGGGTCGCCGCCATCGAAAGCGAGCTGCAGGAGTGCTATGCGCGCTGGGAGGCCCTCGAGTCGCCATAAGCTGCGAGCGCGGATTGCGCGCGCGGGCCTCGGGCACGCATCACGGCCGGCCCATTGCCCCGCCGGGACCACTCATGCCGCCCCCAGGGCCCGTCATGCCCGCGCCGGAACCGGTCATGGCGCTTGGTCCCGGGCCCACCATGGCGCCACCGCCGGCCCCCGGCATTCCCATCGCGGCCCCCGGTCCCGACAACGATCCAGGCCCCATCGACGAGGGCAGGCCCAGCCCCGCCCTTAGCATCCGGCGAAGGTCGCGGGGGCCTTGTCCGGCGGCGGCCTTACGGGCAAGCACGCCGTCGAGGGCAAGCAGCCTCGCCCGTGAGATGCCTTTGCGCCGCGCCGCGCCCAATGTGCGCACGACATCGCTACGCGTAACCCCCCACCCCCGCAGATCGGCCGCCACCTGCACATAGGCCGATATGCGCGAGACCGTAAGCCGCCGCCGGCCCAGCAGTCGATCGAGCGCCCCCCCATCGAGGCCCGCGCGGCGCGCGATCACAAGATCCGACAGCGCGTGACGCACCGCGCGCGGGTGACCCCCAATGGACTTCAAGGTCGCGTGGCGATCGAGCGTCTGGCGCGCACCGGCAAGCTCGCGGGCAAACACCCGCAGGCCGCCCGAGATGCGCGCTGCCGAAACCCCCTTCATGAGGCCCTCGAAGATCTGATCGACGGCCAGCGACACCGGGAACCGCTGGCGATGCAACGCCGACAAGCGCCGCGCCCAGCGCTCCACGATCGTCGCCCCCACACCCGAGGCGCGCGCCTCGCGCACCAGTCTTTGCGCCTGCAGCGCCGGTACGCCGGCCTGCCGCAACGCCACGACCGGCGCTACCGACGCCCATGCCATGGCGCCGATGGCCTGCGTCGCAAGCCATACCATAAGCAGCAGGCGCGCGCGTCTCATGCCGTCATCCTCGGCGATCCAACGATGATCACGGAATTGCGCCCCCCGAAACCATCGGGACGATAGCCCTCGGCGTGCGGATCGGGCATCACCTGATGGCCGTTTACCACGAACACATAACTGTATTGTCCGGCGCGCAAGGGGATGCGCACCGTCCACAGGCCATGGCCACGCGCATGCAAGGCGATGCGCCGTCCCCAGCCGTTGAAGCTGCCGGCCACGGCCACCTGCTCGGCCTGCGGCATCGTGAGCGAAAAACGCACGAAACGCGTGCCCGCCGGCGCCGGGCGCGCGGCACCCCCGTGCAACAGCAGGGCCGCGGCCAGCACCACGATCGCGACCCCGGCCGCGATCGCCCATGGGCGCATGAGGGCCCCGCGCGGGCGGCGCTGTTCGCCGGCCTCGATGCGCGCCATCACTCGATCGACGAAATCGTCGGCCACGCGCGGTTGCCGCCAATGCCTCAAGGCCGCGTCGATCTCACCTTCCGAAAGCGATCTGTCAGTCTCGTCCGCCATATGCCCCACCGCCGTTCAGTATCCGCCGCAGGCGCTCGCGCGCGCGCAGGGCGCGCACCTTGGCCGCCCCGACACTCGTACCCAGAATCTCGGCGACCGTCTCAAAACCCTCTTCCATGACGTATTTCAGCACCAGGAGCTCGCGATCGCCCGCGCCCAGTTGCGCAAGCGCGGCGATGATCCTCTGCCCATGCTCGCGCCCGAGCGCCTGATCCTCGGGTCCCTCCTCGTAACGCTCGTCATAATCCTCATCGCCGCGCAACTCCGGGCGGCGGCGTGCGGCGCGATGCTCGTCACGGGCCTTGTTGACGGCGATCTGGCATAGCCATGTCGAAAATCGCGACGCCTCCCGGTACTGGTCGAGGTGCTCGAAGGCCGCAAGAAAGGTCTGTTGGGCAAGGTCGTCGACGTCGGCCTCGGGCACCAATCGCGCAATGACCCCATGGACCATGCGCGCATAACGGGTGACGAGCGGCCGAAACGCCGTTCGGTCCCCGGCCCGACAGCGGGCGATCCAGGCACGCTCTTGCTCATCCCCATGGTCCTGACCCTCCACAGGCTCGGTCATCGTCACGGCCGCCGGCCCCGGGCGGTATCCCTCGCCGATGGTCTCCCGCTAACGATCCACCACCAGCAGGTCGTTATGACCGCCAAGACCATCACGCACGCGCGGCGCATGCCGCCCCAGACGCCACCGGCCATCGACCCGAAAACCATACTCATAAAGCCCCGGCGCCACCGCTAGGCGACGCCGAAATACCCCATGCCGACCTCGACGCAACGCCATGCAGCGCCAATGCATAAAGCTCCCGCATACGAATACCTGGCGCGCGTGCGGGGCGCGCAGACGAAACGGCACCTGTCGCGCCCACGCGCAGGCGATGCCCGCGACCACCAGCGCCCAGACGAGCCGCCGCCCTCGACGCCTTGCGCTTGCCACTGTTGCTTCCATGCCGCCACTATAGCAACCCTCCCGAGCCTGCCAAAGCCCTAGAACGTGGCGCCAACACCGGTGGCATAGAGGGTCGTGTAAAAACCCTGACCACCGGCGATATGGACATATTCGCGGCTCGCCTGCGCGCGAATATAGATTCCGTGGCCAAGCTCCTGCAGCCAGCCGAGGCTCATGGCGCTGGACGTGCGGATCGCGGCCGCCGCGACGTCATAGCGATCATGGGCGCGCGCCGCCGACACGGTGATCACGTCGGATGCGATCGGCTTCCAGTTGCCGGCGAGCGTGAGGCTGTAACCATGGTAGGTGTCGAAGCCGGCCTCGCCATGGGCGTCGTCGTACTCACCGGTCTCGCCCACCCAGAGGGCTTGGCTACCCTCCTTAAAATGTACGCGCGCCATATAAATCGCCAAATTCCGCTGATTGTCACTAAAACGCACGGTCTCCCCGCCGACCGTGGCGAGTACCGAGGCATCCTTCCCCAGATCGTGAAACACACCGGCCGATCCTCCGAAAATATCGTTATCGAGGACGCTGTAACGGCGCAGGCGATTGGCTTGCAGGTTCACCGACGCCACCCACGCCCCGCGGTTCTGGTCGAAACCCTTATAGGCGCCCACATAACCCGAATAGACCCCCATCCATACCGGAGACGCCACGATCCCGCCGGTCGCCCCTGTAAAGTTGCTTTCCCAGAGCGCCCCCACATCCACGCCCCCAAAAAACGTGGCATGCGCAGCGCTCGTGCCAACGATCAAACCAGCCATGGAGACCAATGCCCTGAATCGCTTTCTCACAAGCCCTCCTTAATATTCGTCCATGGACCTTAGGGCATGCCCGCGCCACCCATCCCGCCCGCGGGCGCGCCGCCCATCCCCTGCGGGCTGCTCATGACCTGTCCCGACGACGTCATGAAGCCATTGCCGGTATAGCCCCCGATCGGGCTTGCGACCGCCGCCCCGGCACCGTTGAATTGCGCCCTGGGAGAGAAATAGCCGCTCTCGGGCGAGGCGATCTGGCGATGCAAGGGCTGCGCCCCGATACCACCATTGCCCATGACCGCCACCCCTGTCCCAGCCCACGCCGGCGCGGCCGCCATAGCCGCCACCAAGACCCACGCCCAGCCCCTGCGATAGTTCATGCTGCCTCCTCCCTTACGATCACAAAGGGGCGGGGGATACCCCCCCGCCATTCCATAAACCCGAATCAGGGGTGCCCCATGGCGCCGCCACCCATCGAGACCGTCCCTGACATCGTCGCCCCCGGCCCGCCAGCGCCGGCGCCCATGGTCATGGCCCCGGCCATGCCACCGCCGGTGGCGCCGCCCATCCCGTTTATGTGGGCCCCCATGGCGCCCGACGTCGGATTGAGGGCGGTCGGCCCTCCCATCGGGGACCGCCGGGATGTCATGCCCGCCAGTGCCGTGCGATACGCGACCTTCTCGGCTACGCCCTTGCGGATGCTGGCGGCATAATGACTGGCCACGCGCGCCAGCGCCCGGCCGCGCAGGCCGTCGGCCAGCCCTTTGATCACAAGCCGCGCGGTTGCCAGCGGATCGGTACCGGCACCCACGGCGTGACTAAAGGCCTGCCCGGCGGCCGTCACCACGGCCGGCGGCGTCGCGTGCGTCATGGCCTTGGTCAGGACCAAGGCATAGGCGTTGGCCGCGCCCGTCTTCAACGTCGTGCCCGCGTAATCGCTTCGCGGCAGGCTTGGGAGGTGGTGAAGGGCGCTCGTAAGTTTAGTGAGCGCTGCCCCCCGGTAATGATCGGTCGCGACGCGCGCCACCGCCGCCGCGCGGGTCGCGCTAAAACCCTGACCCTGCAAGGTCGCCGCCAGCTTCGCGGCCGACATCGTCTGGGCCGCGAAGGCGGGCATGGCCGCCATGAGCGCGAGTACTGTGAATCCGCTTCGTATCGTCATTGCGTAAGCCCTCTTCGAAAAAGGCCACCATGGCCTTCATTCGCTTACTAAGACGCCTGCGCCCGCCATAAGGTTACACCGAGGGTCGCCCTGTTCGTCCCTCGCCCACCCCGTGCTTATCGCGCGGCGATTTGCCGTCTTTGGCGGCGGCCCGGCGCATGCTATGGTGAGGACACCGCGCCGGGCCCCCGGCCGGAGCTCGCGCCGGTCCTAAGGCCCGCGCGCGGGCCTTGCCTTCAAAGTGGCCGCCAGCCGAGATGCGCACCAAGACCACGACCAAAAAACGCCCCGCCTGCCCGAAGGGATCGACGCTAAGCCAGCGCCGCGCCTATCTGGCCCTGCATGCCTTCTGCCTGGCGCCCCCCGACACCGCGGGCTTGCGGGTGCTGTCGGGCTACGCCGGCACCGGCAAGACCTGGCTTGCCGTGCATCTCATCGAGGCGGCATGCGCAAGCGGCCTCAAGGTCGCGGTATGCGCCCCCACCCATAAGGCGGTGTCGGTGATCACCGCCAAGCTCGCGCGCCCGGCGCGCGCGAAGGTCTGGTCTGGCACACTGCATGCGCTGCTTGGCCTAAAGCTGCGCGAGACCCATGAGGGGGTGATGCGCATCACCTTGGATCGCCACCCCAAGACCCTTTATTTCGAGGCGTATGATCTTGTCTTCGTCGATGAATCGAGCATGGTGGGGCCGGATCTGCTGGCGTATATCGAACGGTTCGTGCGCGGCGCGCGCACGCGCGTGGTCTACATAGGGGACCCTGGGCAATTGCTACCCGTGGAGGAAAGACCCGTCAGCGATGACCCGCAGCAGGGGCTCGCCCTCGGCGAACAAGGCGCACTCGCGCCGCCGGTCTTCACCTCGGGGGTCGAGCGCCACGACCTCGCCGAGATCGTGCGCCAAAAATCGACCGGCCGGCCGCACCCGATCATCGAACTCGCAGGCGAGATCCGCCGCTACATCGAGGGCGAGGCGCATGGCACCTTCAGCCCCGAGGCCATCAGCCGCTATCTGGCCGCGCGCCCGGGCGAGATGCCGGGCGTGCATCTGGCGCGCGCCATCCACGCCTCCGAAGGCGCGGTGACCCTGCGAAGGCGGCGTCCGGCCAAGGACATCCGCGTGATCGCCTGGCGCAACCGCGTGGTCGACGAGCGCAACCGCTTCATCCACAAAGGGCTGTCGGCGCTGTACGGGCGAGGTGACGGGGAGACTTTAGATGAGGCGCCGTTCTGGCCTGGCGAGACACTGATCGCGCGCGAGACCCTCTATGCCTTCCATTGCGAGGTGCGCATGGCCGAGCGCACGCCCAAGGCCTGGGAAGAGGCCCTGGCGCCGGTCGATGGGGACGGGCCGCAAAGCGGCGCCGATCGCGAACGCCGGGACGCGCTCGTGGATCTCATCGCCAACAACACCGAACTGACCGTGACCTTGTGCGAACCCCTGCGCCACCCCTACCTCGACATACAAGCCTGGCGGGTGCAGGCCAAGGCCGTGGGCGCGGAGCCCGTCGAACTCTTCCTTGCGCACGACGCCGCTGAATACCAGCGGCTGGTGCGCAAGACCTGGACGGCCTATCGCGCGAGCGCGCATCGCTCGCCCGAGGACTTCCGTCGCGCATGGGCGGTGACGCGCGCCTGCGCGCCGGTCATGCACGCCTATGCCGTGACCGCCCACAAGGCCCAGGGGAGCACCTTCCACTATGCCTTGATCGACGTCGCCGACCTCTACGGCATGGCCGCCGGCGGCCATGCCGACGATTACCATAGGGCGCTGTACGTGGCCGTCACGCGCGCCGCCGAGCAGGTGTGGCTGTGCCTGTGATGGCGGCGCGGCCCGCGAGCACCGCCCACGCCCACACCGCTACCAGCCAAACTCCCCGCAAAAGGCCCCGCTGCGATAATCGAGCCGCAGCCAATGGGGACGGAAGGCCTCGCGCCGGCTTAACGGAAAATCCATGAGCGGCAGGTCGTCGAGCGCGGCATCGTTCGGCAGGGCGCAATGTTGGGCCATCACCGGATGAAACCACACCACGAGCCGCGGGTGGTCGTCGGAAGACGGCATAAGCACGGCATCCGCGGGCGGCGGCTGATCCCAAAGCAATCGCTTGCGTATGAGGCAGCTGAAAAAGAGCTCCATCTCCACATATAAGGGCGCAGCGCGCGCATCCAGGGCACGCCGCGCCGCCTCGCTCAGCTCCACGCGCCACCTGCCTGATCGCGCCGGCACCGCGCCCTCGCTATTCATCACCCCCGCGCCGACCATGTCAGGGCGGCCCCGCGTCGCCCGGCGGCACGACGCGCAACCAGCCGCTCGGGCAGTTTGGTATGCGCGGGTAGTAGCCCTGCGGGTGCCGGCAGTAATAGTAGTAGGCCGGCCGCGGCGGGGGCGGCGGCGGATAGTAATTGCGCTCTATGATGACCGGCCGGCGCGGGGCAAAGGCGCGAAAGCCAAACCAGATCGGGAACCAGTCATCCCCGCCATCATCGTCATCGACCTGAAGCAGTTGCGGTGGCGTGGTCCACGCCACCGCGCGCGCCGCATACGCCTCGCGGGCGGCCACGACGAACAGGCTGCCGACCAGCGCTGCGGCGGTGACAAAAGGGTGTTTTATGCCCATCTCCATTCCTCTCGAGAGACCAAGCTTCCCTCCAGCATAACGCATCGACGGACACAAAGAATCGTTCCGCTGTGTCATTTTGTTATCGCAAGGCGACCAACGCGCCGAATAGGGCGACCGCCGTCCACGCCAAGAGCTGCGGGCTCTTCGACCGCCCATGCACCACATAGTGGGCGGTATGTTCACAGTTATTTCGCAGGAGATTATAGCGGCGAGGCGCCCGCAACACCGCCTCGCCATTGGCGCGCACACGGTTACGATAATGCGCCGGGGTCGGTTTCACGCGTATCGCCCGTCCGGCCGCGAACTCGCCCATAGTCGACAAATGCTCGCCTCGCCACGGGCTATTGTGCAATACCCGGCCGTCGAACCACGCCACCCCGACGTGCTCGTGCAGGCCCTTGTTGCGTTTCAGGATGTCGCCAGGACGAATGATCACATACGGTGCCGACACGAGACCCTCCGGTTGAGGCCTCCCTGCCCCGCGCCGCCGCTTTGGCGCCCTCATCACATGCACGCCGTGCCCAGCCAAGCCTCGGCCGCCTTAAAGCGCCGTGCCCAGCGACGGGACTGCGTGCTGGTCGTTAGCCTAGCCCAGGCGCACACGGAAATCCACGGCGCTCACCTTAAAACACCGATGCGCGACCAAAAGACCGGCCTCGCCCCGCCCCAGGGCACGCCGGCTGCCGTCCGACGTTGTGATAGACTCATTCCGGCCCAAAACTCGGCGCCGCGGCAACGGAGGCCACAACGCGTGAAACACTCTCGCACCACGAACCGAACGTCGGCCCCTGGTGACAGCGGCGCGGCGTATCGATCGGCGCTCCGCCGGGCTTGCCCTTGATGCGCAACCCCTGGTACGGGCGCACGGCGCTCGCGGCCTTGTTCGTGATCGGGCTCTACCCCTTGAGCCCCTACTTCGTGCCGCTTTTCATGGGGGCGGTCTTGTGCACCGTGGGCTGGCGCGTGCAGCTCGCCGTCGAGCGCGCCTTGAACCTGCCGCGCTGGGGCGGCGCCGCGCTGCATGCCTTGACCTGGCTTGCGGTCATCGTGCTGCCATCGTGGCTCGTCATCCAGACGCTCGCCGCCAAGCTCGCGCCGCGCATCGCGCGCTGGAAGAGCGGCGCGCCGCTCGTAACGGTGCCCCCGCAGCTCGCCCACACGCGCTTCATCGGGCCCTGGCTCGCGCAGCACCTCCATAAGCTCAATGCCAACGTGCTGGTCCATTATCTCGGCAATCACTCGGACCTCATCAAGGCAAGCCTTGGACACATCTGGATCTTTCTACTGCATACCCTGATCGCGAGCGCCGTGGTGTTTTCGCTGGCCCTGCGCGGCGAGAAGATACGTGCCGAAGCGATCTGGATCGCCGAGACCCTGTGGGGACCGCGCGGCCAACAGGTGCTCACCGCCGCCGCCGACGCGGCGCGATCGGTGATGCTCGGCATCATCGGCGTGGGACTGGTCGAGGGGGGGCTCATCGGCCTCAGCTACGGACTTGCCGGCATGCCGCTGTGGTCGATCTGGCTGATCGCCACCGCCCTTTTGTCGGCGATCCCGTTCGGGGCCGGCGCCATACTCGCGCTCGTGTGCGGCTGGCTCATGCTCACCGGCCACGTGTTTGCCGGCCTGCTCACCGCCGCCTGGGGGGCGGCGGTCATCACCGCCGCCGACCTGCTGTTGCGCCCGCTCGTGACCGGAAAGGAAAGCCCCGTGCCGTTCATGGCCTTGCTACTCAGCATC
>JAKBUS010000037.1 GCA_021841585.1 Pseudomonadota bacterium
TTCAGGCCATCATTCAGGTCGGCGCTCATCGCCACCGCGCGCCTGCGTTCCTCGCTCGTGCCCTGGGCATAACGATCCGGATGCCAGATGCGGATACGCTCCCGGTGGCGGGCGGCAAGATCACCGGGATCGATGTCAAATCGCGCCGGCAGGCCAAATAGCTCGAAATAATTACGCACCATACCGGACCCCGCAAGACTAGACGCTGAAGCTCTCGCCGCAGCCGCACGTCTCCTTCTGATTGGGATTCTGGAACCGGAACCCCTCGTTCAGGCCTTCACGGGTGTAATCGAGGGTCGTGCCATCGAGATAGACGAGGCTCTTAGGATCCACCAGCACCTTGATCCCATGGCTCTCGAAGACGCTGTCCTCGGGGGCCGCCTGATCGGCGTACTCCAAGACGTAGGCCATGCCCGAACAGCCGCTCGTGCGCACGCCCAGACGCAGCCCCGCGCCGTGCCCGCGCTTATCCAATGAGCGCCGCACATGCCGCGCGGCATTCTCAGTTAGTGTGACCGCCATAGCCTCATCCCCCCTAGGCTGCGTTGACGTTCTCGTCCTTGCCGGTCTTTTTGCGGTAATCGGCGATCGCCGCCTTGATGGCGTCCTCGGCCAATACCGAACAATGGATCTTGACCGGCGGCAACGCCAATTCCTCGGCGATGTCGGTATTCTTGATCTGACCGGCCTCTTCCAGGGTCTTGCCCTTGACCCATTCGGTGAGCAGTGAGCTCGAGGCAATGGCGCTCCCGCAGCCATAGGTCTTGAAACGCGCCTCTTCGATCACGCCCTGCTCATTGACGCGGATCTGCAGTCTCATCACATCCCCGCACGCCGGCGCCCCTACCATGCCGGTACCTATCGTGGGGTCGGCCTTGTCGAATGACCCGACGTTGCGCGGATTCTCGTAGTGATCCAATACCTTGCTTCCGTATGCCATAGTCTCTCTCCCGTACTCAAACCAAACCTAATGGGCGGCCCACTGCACAGAATTCAGGTCGACCCCGTCTTTGTACATCTCCCACAAGGGGGAGAGCTCGCGTAGCCGGCCGATCTTGTCGTGCAACAGCCGTATCGTGTACTCCACGTCCTCTTCGGTCGTAAACCGCCCCATCGTGAACCGGATGGAGCTGTGCGCGAGTTCGTCGTTACGTCCGAGCGCGCGCAATACATAAGAGGGCTCGAGACTTGCCGATGTGCATGCCGATCCTGACGAAACCGCGAGCTCCTTCAACGCCATGATCAGCGACTCGCCCTCGATGAAATTGAAACTGATATTGAGGTTGCCGGGGATGCGGTGCTCGAGATCACCGTTCACATACACCTCCTCGATGTCGGAAAGACCCTCGAGCAGGCGCGCACGCAACCCTTTCAGGCGCGCCGCCTCGGTCTCCATCTCCTCGCGCGCGAGCCGGAAGGCCTCGCCCATGCCCACGATCTGATGGGTGGCGAGCGTCCCGGAACGCATCCCGCGCTCATGACCCCCGCCGTGCATCTGCGCCTCGAGGCGCACGCGCGGCTTGCGCCGCACATAAAGCGCCCCTATCCCCTTGGGCCCATAGACCTTATGCGCGCTCAGTGACAGGAGATCAACGCCCAAGGCCGCGACATCGATCGGTATCTTGCCCGCGCTTTGCGCGGCATCGGAATGAAGCAGGATGCCGCGGGGCTTTACGATGCGGCTGATGGCGGCGAGGTCCTGGATCACACCGATCTCGTTGTTCACATGCATCACCGACACGAGGATGGTGTCCTTGCGCAGCGCCGCCTCGAGCTTGCCGAGATCTAACAGGCCATTAGGCTCAGGTTCCAGATAGGTGACCTCGAAACCCTCTCGCTCCAATTGGCGCGCGGTATCGAGGATGGCCTTGTGCTCGGTCTTGACCGTGACGATATGACGGCCCTTGGCCTGATAAAAGCGCGCCGCGCCCTTCAAGGCCAGGTTATCCGACTCGGTCGCCCCGGAGGTCCAGACGATCTCCTTGGGGTCGGCGTTGATCAAGGCCGCAACCTCGCCGCGCGCGCGCTCCACGGCCTTCTCCGCCTCCCAACCGAATGCGTGCGAGCGCGACGCCGGATTCCCGAAGTTGCCCTCCATGGTCAGGTAGCGACACATGACCTCCGCCACCCGCGGATCCACCGGGGTGGTCGCCGAATAATCAAGATAGATCGGCTTTCTCATACTTGCTCCCATTCCCGCTTCCGTTGATCGACAATCCCGCCTTGGGCCGTGTGGCCTGACGTATCACCACCTCTTGCACCTCGGGTTCCGACACCAAGGTGGCAAGCGTGATGCCATCCAAAAATTCGTAGATCCGCCGACTGAGCTCCGTCCACAGCTGATGGGTCAGGCATCGCTCCTCGCCATGGCAATTCTCCTCGCCGCCACAGCGGGTGGCATCGATATTCTCGTTGATGGCCATGACGATCTGCGCCACCGAGATCCGCGCGGCCGGGAGCGCCAGGCTGTAGCCGCCCCCCGGACCCCGCACGCTCGCCACCAGCCCCTTGCGCCGCAACTTCGCAAACAGCTGCTCGAGATAGGAAAGAGATATCCCCTGCCGGGCCGCGATATCCGCTAACGCCACCGTGTCGTGATGTTGATGCACGGCCAGATCCAGCATGGCAGTGACTGCGTAGCGTCCCTTGGTTGTCAGTTTCATAAGGCCCTCGGGGCATCATTTGCTGCGCTTACTGTGGCATACCATAGCAATTTAGTCAACTATTGTCCGCCCGGCATCCTGTCACGGCTCGGTCTTGCCGTCCGCGGGCGCTACCCCGTCACCACGCGGCGCCCATTCTTCGGCAAGCGCGCTCAACGGGACACCGGCCTGGCGCAACCCCTCGCTTAGCTGCTCGATGCGCCGGTCGACACCCTCCAGGTGATCCAGGACGCGATCGATGGCCTGGGCGACCGGATCGGGCATCTGCGCGGCCTGGCCATAGGCCTCGAAGCCGATACGCTGGGCCAGTGCCGCCCGTGAACGCTCGCGCGCGCCGCGCTTGACCACCACGCGGCCGGGGATGCCCACTACCGTGGCCCCCGCCGGGACATCCTTCACCACTACCGAATTCGATCCGATGCGCGCCCCGTCGCCGACCGTGATCGGTCCCAGGACCTTGGCCCCGGCCCCGACCACAACGTTGTTGCCGAGCGTCGGGTGGCGCTTCTCGCGCTGCCAGGTCGTGCCGCCGAGCGTGACCCCTTGGTATAGGGTGCAATCATCGCCCACCTCGGCGGTCTCGCCGATGACCACCCCCAACCCATGGTCTATGAAAAACCGCCGCCCGATGCGCGCCCCGGGATGGATCTCGATCCCCGTCAGGAAGCGCGACAGGCGCGCCACCGCTTGCGCCGTCCAGCGCCACCTATGGCGCCACAGGCCATGGGCTACCCTGTGCAACGCCAGGGCATGCACGCCCGGATACAAAGTGGCAATATCAAACCATGATCGCGCCGCTGGATCGCGCGCGAAGATGCTGGCAAAATAGCTTTTGGCGACCGGTTGCGCCTGATCGGCTCGCGTCTTCTCCATGACCCCCATTAGGCCTTTTCCTACTAATTTTGTCAAGTATTATCCGGACCGGACGGTCCCTTGCGCGCGGGGTACGGGTGCTCGACGGCATTCAGGATGCCGCGCAAGATCTGGAGTTCATTGTCGTCGGGGTGGGCACGCCGGAATAGGCGGGTAAGCCTGCGCATGAGCTTGCGCGGATGGCGTTCGTTCAGGAAGCCGATGTCAGTGATCACCTGCTCCAGGTGTTCGAGAAAGCGGTTGAAGGCCTCTTGCGGGGCCGGCCGATGATCGGGTTCGGGGGCCGCCACCCGCCCCTGGACGGCGCAGCGGATCTCATAGCAGAGGACCTGCACCGCCGCCGCCAGATTCAACGACGCAAAGGCCGGGTCGACGGGGATCTGCACGAGGGCATGGGCGTAGTCCACCTCGTCGTTGGTGAGCCCCGTGCGCTCGGCCCCGAAAAGCAGCCCCACCGGACCCGAGCGCGCCTGCGCGCATAAGGTCGCGGCCGCCTCCCGGGCATCAAGGCGCGGCCAGGCGATGGTACGCTCACGGGCGCTGGTGGCGGCCACGAACACGCAATCGGCAACCGCCGCGCGGACATCGTCGACGATGGTCGCCGCCGCCAGGACATCGTCGGCGCCGGCCGCGCGCGCCACCGCCTCCTCGGCCGGGAAACGCTGCGGGGCCACCAATACGAGGCTCTTCAAGCCCATATTCTTCATGGCGCGCGCGCACGCCCCGATGTTGCCAGGGTGCTGCGGCCGCACCAGGATGATACGGATATCCGGCATACTCACGACAAATGACCCCCTGCCCTACCCCGGCTACCATGCGCCGGGTGCACCCCGCCTTTTACACGCCGCCGCGCCCCGCTACAATGCTTGCCTTTTCCGGGAGCCGCCATGCACCCCATGCTGAATACCGCCGTCAAGGCCGCGCGTCGCGCCGGGACGGTCATCGTCCGCGCCCTGCCCGACATAGATCGTCTGCGTGTCGAGACCAAGAGCCGCCACGACTTCGTGACCGAGGTGGACCGCCGTGCCGAGGAACTCATCATCGAGACCTTGAAGGGCGCCTACCCCGATCATGGCATCCTCGCCGAGGAAAGCGGCACGGTCGTCGGCAACGAGTGGGAATGGGTCATAGATCCGCTCGACGGGACCACCAACTTTCTCCATGGCTTTCCGCAATTCGCGGTATCCATCGCGCTCCGCCGCCGCGGTCGTCTCGAGCAGGCCGTAGTGTTCGACCCGCTGCGCGACGAGCTGTTCACCGCCACCCGCGGCGAGGGCGCGCAACTGAACGACCGGCGCATCCGCGTCAGCCGCGTGGCCGACTTCGACGGGGCGCTCCTCGGTACCGGCTTCCCGTTTCGCGAGAGCGATTCGGTCGCGCAATGGGTCCAACTGTTCGAGCGCGTGGCCTGCCGCACGAGCGGGGTGCGACGCGCCGGGTCGGCGGCGCTGGATCTGGCCTATGTGGCCTGTGGCCGCCTGGATGGCTTTTGGGAGACCGGCCTCAAGCCCTGGGATATGGCCGCCGGGGCGTTGCTCGTCCGCGAGGCCGGAGGCCTTGCGAGTGATCTCTTCACCGAGGGGGATCCGCTCGACAGCGGCAATATCCTGGCGGCCAACCCACGCGTCTATGGCCATATGCGCGCGGCCTTCGAAGACGTGGTGCGCCCTGGCGGTTAGGCCCCAGGCGCCGCCGGATCGCCCGCGCCGCCTTTAAGGCAATGCCAGCCGCGGCCTGCGCGCCCCGGCAGGCGCGCTTGCGGCCGCCTCCGGCTGCTGCGGGGGGGTCGAGGCCGGCGAGGCGGCAAACGCCGCGCGCCGCGGGGCGATCCGCAGCACGGCCTCGGTCTGCGCCTCCGCGAGCACGGCCACGCCCATGGCATATTCGCGCGGCCGCGAGCGCCTCAACCAGCGCACGGTGGCCGCCAGCCAACGGCCGCCCCCGAAAGGATCCTTGACACCGATCCAGGTCCCGGGGGCGGGCGGCGGGCCTTCGAGGTCCTGGCAGCTGAGCCACAGGCCCGACCGCCCGGCATCACGAATGACCCAGGTCGTCACGCGCGGCAGGCCAAAGCCCCGCTCCCTCGCGACGGCGGTCGCCTGCGCCCGGTCCCACGGCCGGTCGAGATCGACGAAATCCTGACGAAACCTGTCGTCCGCACGCAACCGCCGCAGGCCGGCGAGACCCTGGCAGACCAGGCGTTCACCGCGCATCCGTACGCGCAAGGACCGTGGCCGCACACCGGGCCGCCACGTCTCTCCGAGGTTCGCACAAATCCGCAAGGCGAGATCCGGCAGCACGCGCGCGGCAAGCCGTGGCGGCAACGGCCGGCGCGCGCGGATGTCGTCGCGCAACCGCGCGAGCTCCGACAATACCGCGCTGGTATCGAGATAGAGCGAGGCCTCGCCTTCCGCCGGATCCGCGGCCCGATCGGCCTCCGCGACGATGGCAAAGCCGCCTGTTTCGCTCAGCACCGCGCGCTCACCGACCTCGGCGATGAGTTCGCAGACGGCATCTACGCCGCCTTCCGGCAGCGCGTAGGGGTCCGACAGGCCCATGAGCAGGACGTTGGCGTAGAGGCGCTCCAACTCGAGCGTCGGGGCGCCGGCCGCCCGGAATAGGGTATGGATACGCCGCCAGAGCCCAGGCGGGGCCGGGACATAGCCTCGATAGGCCGCGCGCAGGACCCCTGCCAGGCCGCTTATTGCGCCGGCCACGGCCATGCGGCGCTCATCGGCCGGCAGCTCCGGGGTAAGCGCCATCTGATACCCCTGGGCCATCTCGGAATGCAGGGTCGTGGCCAAGCCCACAGCCGCGCTACCGGGACGGGCAAGCACCGCGGTAAGATCGGCCGCCGAAAGCGTATAGTGACGAAGAAGCGCGATGCGTGTGACGGGGTCGAGGAGTGTGGCGTTCAGCGCGCGCACCGATTGTCCGAGGAGCGCCAGCGCCCGCCCGGGCTCCGCGGTCGGCAGCGCATCGATCCAGGCCTTGAGGCGCCGCTCGCGCCACGACATCCACCGCCCTTGCCACCCCTCGATCGCGTCCATTGGTGAGGATTCCTTAACTAGCAGACTAAGCCATAGTATCCACGGGGGCGAGAAAACCGCAAGCGCGCGGTTTCCTGAGACCACAGCTTCGCCTAATATGGCGGCTTTTGGGAGGACAAGCGTCATGACCTACGTGGTCACCGAGAACTGCATCAAGTGCAAATACACAGACTGCGTAGAGGTTTGCCCGGTCGATTGCTTTCGGGAAGGCCCCAACTTTCTCGTGATCGACCCCGATGAATGCATCGACTGTACATTATGCGTCCCGGAATGCCCGGCTGGCGCGATCTTCTCGGAAGACGAGCTCCCCGAGGAACAACGCGATTTCATTGCCATCAACGCCGAACTTGCCAAGGCCTGGCCCGTCATTCTGGAAAAGAAAGACCCGCCGGCGGATGCCGCGCAATGGGACGGGGCAAAGGGTAAGCGCGACCAACTCGAGAGATGATGAGGCGCGCCCGCCTGTGGGCACGCAACCTGCGCCCCACAGGCGGGCCTTGAGCCCCATCCAGTGCCCGCGACGGGGTCCATATGCGGGGATTGCGCGCGCTATGTCGCCTGCGGGGTGATGCCGTCGGCGCCGCCCGCAAGCGCTGCGATCAGCCGGTCCTCGAGCTCGATCCGCGTCGCCAACGCCTCGCCCAATGCCGAGAGGTCGGCATGGAGATCGGCCGCAGCACCTCGATCATCGAGGCGCGCGTACTTATCGTTGAAGCCGATGGCGGTCTCTGTACAGGCCTCGATACGCCCGTAGATCTCGTCCCCCAGCGCCACCACCGCCTGCCGGCGCTCACGACCATCGACGAGGCGCTGATACAACGAAAAATGGGCGCTCGCCATGTAATCCACGAGGATCTGGCAGAAGGCCGGGAGCACATCATCCCCGATGGCACCGCCGGCAAAGGGGTCGAGACCCGCGACCCGACAGAAGAGCACCAGCATCTCGCGGCGCTCGGCGAGCAGCCGCTCGATCATTCCGCGTCCGACCGTCCGCCGGTCCGCAACACCCCTCGTTGCCGTGGTCATGCCACCCCCATGCGCCGTCGCTTATGCCAGACTGCTGAATCGCCCGGATGCGACTATAGCGGAAAAAATAACGAGCCGGCCCAAACAAGGCGGCTAGAACGGCAAACCCGGCATCTTGCCCTTCATACCAGCCAACATGCGCTTGAGCCCCCCCTTGCCCATCTGCTTCATCATGCGCTGGGCCTGCGCGAACTGCTTCAAAAGACGATTGACCTCCGGCACACCCGTGCCCGAACCCTGGGCGATGCGGCGCTTGCGCGAGCCGCGTATGGTGTCGGGGAAACGGCGCTCCTGGGGCGTCATGGAATTGATGATGGCCACGAGGCGGCGGCTATCGTGATTCTGCAGCTGCGCGCGCGCCGCCGCCGGGAGTTCGCTCATGCCCGGGAGCTTGTCGAGCACCCCGGCCATGCCGCCCATGCGCTCCATCTGCAGCATCTGCTCGCGAAAGTCCTCGAGATCGAAGCCCTTGCCCTTCTTGAACTTCTCGGCCAGGCGCTCGGCGCTCTGGCGGTCGACCTTGCGCTCGGCCTCTTCGATCAGGGTCAGTACATCGCCCATGCCCAGGATGCGCGAGGCCAGGCGTTCGGGATGAAAGGGTTCAAGCCCGTCGGTCTTCTCGCCCGTGCCCAAAAACTTGATGGGCTTGCCAATCACCGCGCGCAGCGACAGCGCCGCCCCGCCGCGCGCGTCGCCGTCGGTCTTGGTCAGGATCACGCCGGTGAGCGGCAGGGCCTCATTGAAGGCCTTGGCGGTATGGACGGCATCCTGGCCTGTCATGCTGTCGACCACAAACAGGGTCTCGATCGGGGCCGTGGCGGCGTGCAGGGCGCGCACCTCGCCCATCATGGTCTCGTCGACATGCAGGCGCCCGGCGGTATCGACGATCAGGACATCGATGGCCTCGCGCCGCGCCAGATCCAGGGCCCTGCGCGCGATCACCTCCGGGGCCTCCGTGGGCAATCCCTTATAAAAGACCGCCCCGACCTCTTCTGCCAAGCGTTCGAGCTGGTCCATGGCCGCCGGCCGATAGACGTCGACACTCACGAGCGCCACCTTCTTGCGCTCGCGCTCGCGCAGCAGGCGGGCGAGCTTGCCCGCGCTGGTCGTCTTCCCCGAACCCTGCAGGCCCGCGAGCAGCACGACCGCCGGCGGGCGGGTGGCGAGATCCAGCCGGTCACACGCCACTCCCATGGTCTCCACCAGGGTGTCATGCACGATCTTGACCACCGCCTGGCCCGGGTTCAGGGTGGCCATCACTTCCTGGCCGAGCGCCCGGGTGCGTATCGTCTCGATCAGGGATTTCGTGGTCGACAGCGCGACATCCGCCTCCAGGAGGGCGATGCGCACCTCACGCAATGTCTCACCGATGTTTTTCTCGGTCAGGCGCGCCTCTCCGCGCAGCGTGCGCAGCGCGCCCTGCAAACGATTGCTCAGCGTTTCGAACATCTCTGTCTCCCCTGTAACCCATCGCCGCCTCCCGGGGTCCGGGGCCTTCCCGCAACCCCCCAGGTATGCCATTATCGTGCCACCGTTACCCGTGCCTTTCTATGATACAACTCCTTTTCCATATCGTGGCCGTCATCCTCTATGCGCTCGCCGGCGTCTACTACTGGCGCGCCCTGGAGTCCCCGCCAGGCGGCCAACGTGATCACAAGCGTGGCGCCCTCATCGGGGCCCTGGCGGTCATCTTGCAGGCCGGCCTGCTCACGGGCGACATCGATCACGACGGCCATCTGACGCTCGGCGTGGGTACCATCCTATCCCTCGACGCCTGGGCGGTGGCCGCGATCTTCCTCATGGCGTCCTTGCGCAAGCCCATCGAAAGCCTCGGGGCATTCATCATGCCAAGCACCGCGGTGGCCACCCTGGGACAGATATTCCTGCCGGCAAGCAGCGAGGATACTCGCATCAGCGATCCCTGGCTCGTGGCCCATATCGTCATCTCGATCCTGGCCTACAGCCTCCTCAGCATCGCCGTCGTTCAAAGCCTCGTCTTGTGGGTCCAGGAAAGCCGCCTGCGCCGCCGCCACCCGGCCCAGCTGCTGCGCGCGATGCCGCCGATGGAGACCATGGAGACTTTGATGTTTGAAATGATCCAGGTGGGTTTCGTGCTGCTCACGCTGACGCTCATCAGCGGATTCTTCTTCTCCGAACAAATATTCGGCGAACCCCTCCCCTTCACGCACCACAGCGTGCTGTCGCTCGTGGCATGGTTGGCCTTCGCCATCCTGCTCATAGGCCGCCGCCAATTCGGCTGGCGCGGCCGCAACGCCGTGCGCTGGACCGTCGGCGGCTTCGTGCTGCTGGTATTCGCCTACCTGAGCGCCGAATTCCTGTTCAAGCTGGTCCTGCCCACCTAACACCGCCCCGGCGCCCGCCTTAGCGTCAATCTCGAAAAACACCGCGGCCTATGGTAGGGTTGCGTGTTTGACCCTTCGGAGCCCCTTCGACCCTTGGACCACGTCCGCCTCGGTATGCTGGCCGGCGTACTGCTGTTCCTGATCTTCCTGTCCGGATTCTTCTCCGCGGCCGAAATCAGTCTCATGACGGTCAACCGTTACCGCCTGCGCCACCTCGCCGAATCCGGCCACCGCGGCGCGCGTCTTGCCCGTCACCTGTTGCGCCGTCCGGACCGCGTGCTGGGCGTGGTGCTGCTTGGCAACAACTTCGGCAACATCGCCGCCTCCTCGGTCGCCACGCTCATGGCCGTGCGCCTCTACGGGGCCGGCGTCCTGGCCCTGGTCACGGGGGTACTGACGCTCGTCATCCTCATCGTCTCGGAGGTGGCCCCCAAAACCCTGGCGGCACTCTATCCGGAGCCCGTGGCCTTCGGATCGGCCTATGTGCTGACACCGCTCTTGCGCGTGGTCTACCCGCTCGTGGCCGCCGTCAACTTCACCGCCAATCATCTGCTGCGCGCCTTCGGGGTGTCGGTCAAGCCGCGCACCCCCGATCAGATGGGCGCCGAGGAGCTGCGGGCCGTGGTGCTGGAGGCCGGGAGCCTTATCCCCACCACCCACCGGGCGATGTTGCTCGCCATTCTCGACCTTGAAAAGAGTACCGTGGAAGACGTCATGGTGCCGCGTCGCGAGGTCGAGGGCATCGACCTCGAGGCTGACTGGGATGAAATCGTAGACCTCCTCGGGCGCAGCCATTACACGCGCCTGCCGGTCTTTCACGGCAGCCTCGACAACGTCATCGGCATGCTCCATGTGCGGCGCGCCCTGCATCTGGCGCTCGCCGGCCGGCTGACCCGCGATAGCCTCAAATCGGCGGCGCTCGAGCCCTACTACATCCCCCAAGGCACGCCGCTTGCCACCCAGCTCATGAACTTCAAGACCATGCGTCGGCACATTGGGCTTGTGGTCGACGAATACGGCGACCTCATGGGTCTCGTAACCTTGGAGGAGATCCTGGAGGAGATCGTGGGTGAGTTCACCACCCAGGCCCCGGGTACGCCCGAGGACATCTTCCCGCAACCCGATGGCAGCTTTCTGATCAACGGCAGCACCAGCATCCGCGACATCAATCGCACCCTTGGCTGGCAGCTGCCCTTGAACGGGCCCAAGACCTTGAACGGCCTCATCACGGAATACCTGGAGGACATCCCCTCACCCGGGACCAGCCTGCTCTTGAACGGCTACCTCGTGGATATCGTTCGCACCCGCGGCACCGCGATCCAGGTGGCGCGCCTCAGGGTCCATGCCGTGGCCGCCCCCAAGAAACACGACGAGGACGAGTAAGGAGAGGCGGACGCCTAAGGCGCGCCGCGGGCGGCCTCCAGGCGGGCGAGATGCGCGCGCGCCGCCTGAAGGAGTGCCGGCGCGAGCCCCCGGCGCTCGGCGATCGTAAGGCCATGCGAGGAACCGCTCTCACCGACCACGAACTCATAGGTCGGGGCCAGCCGCTCGTCATCGAAACGCATGGTGGCATTGGTCAGGTAGGAATGGGCGGCGGCGTAGCCCTTGAGAGGGCTCAGATGGGTCGTGATGATGCCGCGCACATGGCGATGCGCCAGCTCATCGAGTACCGCCATGGCGAGCGCCGCGCCCTCCTCCGGATCAGTGCCGGTCCCAAGCTCGTCCATCAGGACGAGCGTTTCGCCGTCGGCCTCGCTCAAGAGCCGTTTCAAGACCTCCACATGGCTTGCAAACGTCGACAGCTGGTGGAGAAGGCTCTGACGATCGCCGATATCGACGATGACCCGCCGAAAACGACCGATGACCGCCTCCCCTTCGCCTGGGATGTGCAGTCCGCAATGAGCCATCGCCACGAGCAGGCCCACGGTCTTTAGGACCACGGTCTTGCCACCGGTATTGGGGCCGGTCACAAGCAGCATGGGGTAGCTATCGTCGAGTGTGATGGACAGCGGCACGGGGCATGGACCCCGGTGATCGGCGAACGCCAGCAGCATGGCAGGATGGTACACGGCGGCAAGCCGCAAGAGCGGTTCCGGCACGAGCCGCGGGGCGTGCGCATTCATGTGGATGCTGAGATGACCGGCGGCGAACGCGAGATCGATCCAGGTCATCGCCCCCAACAGGGCCTCGAGGGCCGTAAGCGCGGCCGCGACCTCGGCGGTCAATTGCCGGCGCACGGCCAATTCCTCGGCATCGCGCCGCCCGGCGCAGGCCTCAAGGCGGTTGTTGGCCGCCACCGCCTCCAATGGCTCCACGAGATAACGGCGCCCGTGGCCGGCGGGTCCGCGACGCACGCCCTTGATGGTATCGGCGAGCCGTGGGTCCACCGCCAGAAGGAGCCGCGAGCCGCTGGTGACAATGGCATCACCCGCCTCATCCCGGACCCCGAGGGCCGCCAGGCGCTCCCCGAGCAAGGCGCGGACATCGGCGCGCCCCTTGTTGATCTCCTGGGCCAGCTCCGCAAGTCGCGGGCTCGCCGTGTCATTCACGCGGCCACTTGGTGTCACCGCGGCATCCAGCCGCGCAAGCAGGGTCGGGGCGCCCGCCAAGGCCCCTTCGTCGGGGTACAGGTCCGGATGCTGCGCCCACAAGGCACGCAGGCTCACGCCCGCGCGCATCAGTTGGGCGATGTGGGCAAGCGCGGTGCCGGCCAATGCCGCGCGCTCCTGGCTCGCCTGGCGCAGTGCCGCACGGATATCCGGCAGGCGCGGCAGGGCGGCGGCGCCCTGCTCGATGGCGCGTCGCGCAGCGGTCACGGCCCTTTGCAGGGCCTCGGCTGCGGCGATATCGGGGGCCGGGGTCAGCGCGCGAGCGGCATCCGCCCCATAGGGGGTCGCCGTCAAGCGTTCCAGGAGGCGCCGGATGGCGGCGAATTCCAGGGCGTCGAGATCAGCATCCATATCCTCTCTCTCCAGGAGGCTTACGATCGGACGTGCGCCACGTCGTCGCGCACATACACCGGGACTGCGGCACTGGCGCGCACGTACGCCCCGCGTTCATAGGCCTCCTCGGCCAGCGCCAGGACCGCACGCGCGGCGGGGAAGCGACCGGAGACATGCCGCTTAGGCAATGTCTCCCCAAAACCCCCCAGGTAATGGTCGATGCCGCTCCCGACCGCGCAGTCGGTATCCGCCGCACAGACGACTTGTCCCGGCGGGGCCACCCGCTCCTCCCCGCAGGCCACGACCAGACCCGTGCCCTCGCGCCTATAGAACCCGTAATAGACCTCGTCACGCCGAGCATCGAGGGCCGCCAATACCTGCCGCCCGGGGGCCTCCTGCGCGAGCGCGGCAAGCGAGGAGACCGGAACGACCGGCAGGTCGCGCGCATAGGCGAGCCCCTGGGCCACGGCCGCCGCCACGCGCAGACCGGTAAATGACCCGGGGCCGCGCCCGAAGGCGATTACGTCGATTACGCCGAGATCGCACCGGATGTCGGCGCATAACGTGCGCAGTAGGTCGAGCACGGTCTCGGCCCGCGCCGTGCCATCGCGCAGCCCGCGCTCATGAATCACACCATCGATCTTCACGGCCACCGACACGAACGCACTCGCGGTCTCGACTGCGAGCAGGTTCATGGCGCCCCCATGAACAGCTCGGCGAGCGCCCGATCCCATGAGGGCAGGCAGATCCCCAGGCGCTCCTTCAAACGCGTACCGTCGAGGACCGAGTAGGCCGGACGCCGCGCCGCGGTCGGATAATCCGCCGTCGTAATCGGCGATACCGTGACCGCAAGCCCAAGCGAGCGCACGATGGCCTCGGTAAAGCCATGCCAGCTCGTCACGCCAGCGCACGCCGCATGATAGAGCCCGGCGCAGTGCGCGGCCCGCGGATGCATAAGAATCGCGCGCGTGACATGCGCAAGGACAGTGACCGGCGTCGGACTCCCATACTGGTCGGAGACGATGCGTAGCGGCCCGTTCGCGGCCAAGCGCTGAACGGTCGTCAAAAAGTTTCGGCCCTCGCGATCATAGAGCCACGCCGTGCGCAGGACAAAGGCAGTAAGCGGGCGCGCCAGCACCGCCTCCTCGCCCAGGCGCTTGGTCTGTCCGTAGACATTGAGGGGGGCCGTGGCATCGTCCTCCCGATAGGCACGCCCCGCCGCCCCATCGAAGACATAATCGGTCGAGTAGTGCACAAGCCATGCCCCGACGGACAAGGCCGCATCGGCGAGATACCCGGGGGCCTCAGCATTGATGCGCAGCGCCGCAGCGCGCTCCGTCTCGGCCCGGTCGACGGCCGTATAGGCAGCGGCATTCACGATGACCCCAGGACGCAGGCGCCGCACCGTGGCATGCACCGCCGCCTCGTCCCCAACATCGCAATCCGCGTGACTCAAGGCATGCACGGGACCCAGCCCGGCAAGGGTCCGTACCAGCGCGCGGCCAAGTTGCCCATGAGCCCCGAACAGCGCGATGCCGCGGCGGACTTCGCAGGCTTGCGCCATGGCCGCTTCCTCGTCTCTCATGACAATGATTCCAAAAGTGGCGATCTCCTGCCAACGCCCCATGCATGCCGGAAGGGCCGCGCCGGCGACGACTTGCCGATGCGCCGGATACCCGCATGCACACGCCGCGCGCCGCCCAAGAAGCCCCACGGCCGACGCATGATAAAGGGGAGCGATTATAGCAAACCCTGCGCGGCGGCCGCCATTTGACAGCCCCATGGGAAATTGGCAAAGTCGGGTGATGCGCATTCACCACCTTCCCGGCACCGATCTTGCCATTTCCGATATCGGCCTTGGCACCATGACCTTCGGCGAGCAGACCGACGAGGCGTGCGCGCACGCCCAGCTTGATCATGCGCTCGCCGAGGGCATCAACCTGTTTGACATGGCGGAGATGTACCCGGTGCCCGGGCGCGCCGAGACCCAGGGCGCCACGGAGACGATCGTCGGGCAATGGCTCGCGCGCCAGGCCCGTGACCGCGTGGTGATCGCCACCAAGGTCGCCGGGCCCTCGCGCGGCTTTCATTGGATACGAGGCGGTCCGCTCGCCCTCGACCTCGCCAACATGCGTGCGGCGCTCGAGGCGAGCCTCAAGCGGCTAAGGACCGACTATGTCGACCTCTACCAAATTCACTGGCCATCGCGTCCGCTTCCGATATTTGGCGGCACGCAGTACGAGGCGCGGGATACCGCGGACAGGGCCGAGGAGATCGACGAGCAGCTTCAGGCACTCGCCACACTCGTGCGTGAAGGCAAGGTGCGCTATATCGGGCTTAGCAATGAGACCCCGTGGGGGACGCTGCGCTTTCTGGACGCCGCCCAGCGTCTTGGGCTGCCCCGAATCGTGACCATTCAAAACGCCTACAACCTCCTGAATCGCACCTTCGAATCGGGGCTTTCCGAGGTCTGTCATCGCGAGCGCCTGGGCCTTTTGGCCTACAGTCCGCTCGCCTTTGGCTTGCTCACCGGCAAATACCAGACGCACGGCAGCGACCCGCAGGCCCGCCTGAATCGCTTCCCGGAATTTGGTCCTCGCTATCGCAAGGCGGCCATAGAACCGGCCATGGAGGGCTACGCGCGCATCGCCGAGAATTTCGGCCTGTCGCTTGGCGCCCTGGCGCTCGGCTTCGTGCGCTCGCGCTTCTTCACCGCCTCCACCCTGCTTGGCGCGCGCACCCTCGCGCAGTTGAAGGAAGACATCATGCACGCCAAGGTCGTGCTGTCGCCCGAAGCGCTCGCCGCCATCGAAGAGGTCCACCTGCGATCCCCCAATCCGGCCCCCTGAGGCGCCGCTACATCAGGCCGGCGACGATATTGATGGTCAGGGCCAGGATCAGGGTATTGAAGGCGAATGACAGCACGCCATGCAGCAAGGCCGCGCGCCGCACGCCATGCGAGGTGATGGCCACGTCCGAGACCTGCGAGGTCATGCCGATGACAAACGAGAAATACAGAAAATCCATGTAGTGCGGCAGGGCCGATCCGGGAAAGCGCATCCCCCCATCGTCGCGCACGCCGTCTGGCACCTCGCGTCCGCGGTAATAGCCGTGCGCGTAATGAAAGGCGAAAAGCGTGTGGACGACCAGCCACGAACCGGTGATGGCCGACACCGCGAGCGCCAGATAGAGGACCTTCTCCGAGGCCGACGCGCCCTTCACATAGCTCAGCAAAAACAGGATGGCAAAGACGCTCGCGCAGGCCGCAAGCAGCGCCATCGAAAGCAGCACCAGTCCGCTCTGATCCTGATCGACGGTGCTGCGGCGGGTCTCGCCGGCATCGGCAAGCACCATGACCATCCCGGCCAGGATCAAAAACGTAAGGCACGCGCCATCCCAGCCAAGCAACAGCCGGATATCGGTGAGGTACCGAGACGGAACGGCCGCGAATACCGCAGCCCCCACGAGCGCCGACGCGGCAAAGCGCCGACGGGCCCCGAGAGCCCGTACGGCGCGCACAAAGATCCGCGACACAGCCGCCTTTAAGAGGTCTTGCCCTGACCCAAAAGCGTCTTGACCGGCAACGCATACATCCAACCGAAGTTGCTGCCGATCAGGTAGGTGTCCCCCATCACCACGCCGTTCTGGGGACCAAAGCCGCCATGGTGGGTCATATACTTGGACAGGACCTTCCCGCTCTTGCGGTTCAGCACGAAGATCGCGCCGTTACCCACCGGAAAGATCACATCCGGACCCGTCACGCTGGGCGCGGCCTTCATCTTGATCTTGAGAGGCGTATGCCAGAGCACCTTGCCGGTCTTTAGCTGCACCGCGTAAGCCGTGGCGGTCACGGGGCTGCCGGTATAGATCGTTCCACCCACGATCATGGGCACGGCATCCTTGTTGCGTGGCGGCACCTTGCCGACCCCAAGCGTCGTCTGCCAGAGGATCTTGCCGGTCTTGGCGTCGAGCGCGATCTCCACGCTCTTTGCGCGGCGCTGACCCTTGGCCTTGCGCTCGAACTGGGTGACCACGATGCCGCGCGACTGCGCGGGGGCACAATCACCCATGCTGCTTGAAAAGACCGCCTGTGGGGCCGTGCGCCAGGCAAGCTTACCGGTCTTGGCGTTTACGGCATAAAGGGCGCTTGGATGGGTACCGCCCACGATGACGAGATTATGGTAGACCGTGGCCGACGACATGCTCACGAACGACTTGATGGGGGTGCGCCATTTGAACTTGCCGGTGGCGGCATTCAGGCCATAGATATGGCCGTCGCCATTGCCGAAGACCAGCATTCCGCCGTCGATCGCGGGCGTCGGCATATCCTCGCCCTTGGTGTGATAGACCCACGCGAGCTTACCGGTGGCGGCATGCACGGCATAGATGCCGCTGATGTCGGTCCCGCGCACGACGGCCGCACCCTTGTGCCCGAATTTCACGGCCTGCGTGTAACTGAAGTTGGAATCCCCTCCACCCACATACACGAGCTTCTTGGCGCCGCGCCCGGCCACGAGCGGGGTCGTCATGATCTGGTTTAATGCATTGAACTTCCACAGCATATGCCCATCAGATCCGTCGAGGGCATAGAGGAAGCCATTGTCATCCGGGACATACACATTACCGTCGGCGACCGACGCCCCGATGGGGATACCGACCAAGTCACGCACCGCCGTAATGGTGACGTAGGTCCGCTTTATGGCGGCCTTTTTCATGCCATTCGGGACTGCCCCTGGGACATGAAAGACCCACTGCACGGGCTCGCCAACGGCCCCCTGTGGCGCCTTGTAGCGGGCATTATGGGCGGCGTTTAGCCCATAAAGCGGCCACGCATGAGGAGATACGAGCGCGGTCTTGGATGATGATGCGCTGGCGGTTTGCGATGCTTTATGGCTGCATCCCGACAGCAAGGCGAGCGCTGCCAAACCTGCAACAACAGACGGGCGTATAGCGGGTCGTGCTTCCATATCCCTGATTCCTCCCGGAACTCTTTTTGTGTGACTGCCGTGTGAGACTACATGGAACTTCCAAACCCTAGGCGATCGGTACCCCATGGTCAAGGGGCTGTCGGTTCGAAACCATGCACCGGTTGGGGCCATGTTATGATTAGGGAACGAAAACGGCCTCAGCACGGTCCGAGGGGTCGGGTATCATAAAGCCGTCATAAACAACGCCGCGGAGCCCAGCTCAGAAATGGAACGGTTCAATCTTGCATTCTTTCGTGGTGCATGGCGCATCACTGCGCCTTATTGGAAGTCTGAGGAGCGCTGGTCAGCCTACGGATTACTTGCAGTCGTCGTCGGCTTGAGCCTGGGCCTCGTTTACATCAACGTCCTTATAACGGAGTGGTACAACGGCTTCTACGATGCCCTCCAGCACTACAACGAAACCGCCTTCTGGGCGGACATGCTGCGCTTTTCATGGCTTGCGGGGCTCTATATCGCAGGTTATGTATACCAGATGTACCTAGGCGAAATGCTTCAGATCCGCTGGCGGCGCTGGATGACTCATCACTATCTGAAGGACTGGCTGAGCGATCGCGCGTACTATCGCATGCAGCTTTTGAGCGACGGCACTGACAACCCCGACCAGCGTATCGCAGATGACATAAGCGCATTCATTCGTGGCGCCCTGAGACTTGGCCTTGGTCTGTTGAGCGCGGTCGTGACCATTGCCTCCTTTATCACCATGCTGTGGATACTTTCGGACCGCCTGACCATTCCCTTCAACGGTCAGAAATGGGACATTCCAGGCTATCTCGTGTGGGCGGCACTCATCTATTCCGTGGCCGGGACCTGGGTTATGCTCAAGCTCGGTCGGCCCTTGATCGGCCTCAGCTTCAACCAGCAACGGTTCGACGCCGACTTTCGTTTCAATCTTGTGCGCGTGCGTGAGAATACCGAGAGCATCGCGCTTTATGGCGGCGAAGACCAGGAACACAAAGGCCTAGGGGAGCGCTTTGCGTCTATCTTCCGCAACTACTGGGCGATCATGCGCCGGCAGAAGATCATCAACTGGTTCTCAGCCGGATATGGGCAAGCGGCCATCATCTTCCCATTTCTCGTGGCCGCACCAAGCTTTTTCGCAAAGCAGATCCAGCTGGGCCTCGTCATGCAGATCTCGTCGGCCTTCCAGCAGGTGCAGGGGGGGCTCTCCTACATCGTCACAATCTACCCCGAACTTGCCGCTTGGCATGCGGTCGTAGATCGACTCACGGGCTTTAGCGAACACATGGATAATGTCCGGCACGTTGCCACCGACATCAACGGCATCGCCCAAGAGACCGCCGACAAGCTCCAGCTTCAATCGGTGAGCCTCCACGTCCCCGATGGCCGCCCGCTGCTTTCGGATCTGTCGTTGTCGGTGGAACCGGGAGAGACCATGCTACTCACGGGGCCGTCCGGCAGCGGGAAGAGCACGCTGATCCGGGCGCTGGCCGGCATCTGGCCGTTTGGTAGCGGCCGGATCGCCACGCCACCTAAGAGCTCATCGCTATTCCTACCCCAAAAGCCGTACTTACCTCTCGGGACCTTGCGCGACGTCCTTCTCTATCCTCATGGGCAACCAGACACCGCGAATGACACCCTGACCGAGGTACTTACGGCAGTGGGGCTTGCACGCCTGATCCCGCAGCTGGACGAACAGAAACCCTGGCCGCTCATCTTGTCGCTGGGCGAGCAGCAGCGCATCGCATTTGCGCGCATCCTTCTGCAAAAACCCCAGTGGATCTACATGGATGAGGCGACATCGGCGCTCGACGAGGCCGCCGAGGGCGAACTCTACACGCTACTACGCCACCGCCTGCCGGATAGCACGGTGGTGAGCGTCGGGCACCGATCGGCCCTGAACGCCTACCACAAGACGCGCCTGCAGCTAACCGGGAACGGGGCTTGGCAGGTCATCCCGGCCGGCACCTGAGGTCCGCGCCATACGCACGAAGGCCTCGCGCAGCCCCTTGGCGTCACATACCGGGGCGTCGAAATCGATGCGCAACCGTACGTTGCGGGTGGCGACGTCAAAACCCTCGGGATCGATGCCAATGAGGCGCGGCTCTGGTTCGTCTACGCCCATGACCCGGCAGTAGCGGATGAGCGCGTCCCTATGATCGGCATTCATATGGATTACGGCCCCGCTCTCCGAGGCCACTAATTCCGCATCGAATGACGCGCGCGGCAAACGGTAGTCTTCCCCGCGAATCCAGTGAATATCACCAAAGCCGCCGATGAACCGCACACGCTCGACGGACACTTGATAGAAACGGAAGTCGTGGATCGCAAAATATTCCTGGGCCTGCGGCAGATAACGCAGATACCGGTCCCGCAGGGCTTCATCGCCCTCGATCATCGTCGCCCGCCCCATGAAGGTCGCCCGTCCCGACTGCTGAATATCGGACTTCTCGTCCTCCCAGGCCAGCAGGCTTACGCGGCCATCCCGCTGGATATTGCGGCTATGCTGGGCCAGATCGGATAACAACAGGATCGGGTTCCCCTCGAAATCGAGGATATAGGGGGCCACGGATCCGAACGGCCACCCATCCATGTCCGCGGACAAGGTCGACAGGACTCCGTTGCTGTGGGTGCGCGCCAACCGACGCGCATCGCGGACCGCCTTGCGATAGTTTTCACTCATGGCGGCCATTCTAGCAAAGCCCTCCGGCAAATTGACCAACTCCATGCTTTTCCGTAGAATCGCCGGCACCGGGCGATTAGCTCAGCGGTAGAGCACTGCCTTCACACGGCAGGGGTCAGTGGTTCAAACCCACTATCGCCCACCATAAAATCAATGACTTAGGTGCCTATCTTCTCATCTGTAACCGGGGTTTGGTACACTGGTGGTACACTTACCAGCGTGTACCGCGACCGGGAGACAGCATGGCGGCATTCCAGAAACGATCAGGGGCCTGGCGCACACTTATTCGCCGCCGCGGTTATCCCCCTCTCACGCGCACTTTTGATTCTAAGACTCAGGCCGAGGCTTGGGCGCGTCAGATCGAGGGCGAAATGGATCGCGGTGTTTTCGTTTCGCGGGCCGAGGCGGAAAGCACGACGCTCGCCGAAGCCCTCGATCGCTACGGGCTCGAGGTGACGCCCCTTAAGCGCAGCGCCGGCATCGAGAGGTTCCGGCTGGAACGCTGGCACCGTCATCCCCTCTCGATCCGTTCCCTCGCCGCTATCCGGGGGAAAGATGTGGCCGACTACATACGCCACCGCAAGGCTGATGGGGCGGCGGCTGCCACCATTCACAAAGAGATCAACCTCCTTTCCCACTTGTTCAACGTCGCCCGCACCGCCTGGGGCATGGAATCTCTGAGTAATCCCGTCGATTTTGTGAAGGGTCAACGTCCCAAGCTCCCGGGCGGACGGACCCGCCGCCTGATCGATGACGAACAGGCTTGTCTTCTGGCCGCGGCTCACGCCTACGGTGGCGAAATCAACCCCATCATCACCTGGGCCATAGAAACCGCAATGCGTCGCGGGGAGATCGCGGCCATGCGATGGGAACACATCGATCGAAAGGATCGGGTGCTGCTGATACCAGAAACCAAGAACGGCACACCACGTCAGGTACCCTTGTCGACTGTGGCACTACAGGCCCTAGACAGCCTGCCCCGCCGCCTGGATGGGCTTGTGTGGAATATGCGCCCCGATTCAATCTCCCAGGCCTTCGAGCGGGTTTGCAAAGCCGCGGGTATCGAAGGGCTCACCTTTCATGATCTGCGGCATGAGGCGACCTCACGGCTTTTTGAGAAAGGATTGAATCCTATGGAAGTCGCCGCGATCACGGGGCACAAGACCCTGCAGATGCTGAAGCGGTATACCCATCTGAAAGCGAAAGATTTGGTGGAAAGGTTGGGGTAGCATGAAATTCAGTTGCAGTGGTAAAGATTTCGAGATCCCCGACACGTGGCAGATCAAAGCTGGGGTGCTTGGGTGGACGCCTTCAGTGGCATCGTACCCCGCCACCGCCGATCCGCACTATCCAACCATCGTCATTCCCTTTGGCTTTATTGCACCCCCGAAACGGGATCTGGGCACCCCTTGGTTTGATGAAACCCGGATGGTTCGAATCCTCCAGGGACTTCGGAGTGGAATTCTGCTGCCACCGATCGAACTCCATGAACCGCCGGACGGATCGATGTTTCGTTACGCGGTCAGAGATGGCTTCCATCGCTTCTATGCGGCGGCCGCCTTGGGGTTCACACATCTACCAGCTACGGTTTACCCTTACTTCGCTTTTGATTCCTGACTCTCCACGATCCGATGTCCGAACTATCAAGATGTCTGCGTGATAAAGTTTCTGTGGCCGCCACTCGGGGGATTGAAAAGATGTCCAGGCTTCGCCGACTTGCGACGGGCTCTGTCTGTGCCTTCGCAGCAGCAACAGGTTGCTGCTGCGAAATGTGAACTCGGGCTAACCTTCCACGATCTGCGCCACGAGACCACGAGCTGGCTTTTTGCAAAGGGCCTCAATCCGGCGGCCATTAAATGGCATAAGACCCTACAGATATTATCGCAGTCAATAAAACTACCTACACCTACATCGAATGTCTTATGGTCAGCCCCAGAGGACGGCTATTGAGCGCAACAAACGCTTGCGTCTTTTTTCTGGAGACCTCAGCATAGAGGCACGGCCAATTCGCCGTTCTGGTATGGTAAGTCATGTTCATCACAGATCGCCTCACCCCTGCTGAGATGCTATCAGAGTTGTTGGCAATTAATGGCTACACCAAACCCGATACCAAGCGATTCGAACTCCTGCGCCACGATCGCGACCTATGTCCGCAGTTTTGCGAGCGTACGAGCGCGATGCTTGATGCTTACATGAGTCACAGAACCGATGTGCAGGTCACGCAGGGGCCGCGCGACGAGGGTGTGGACGTGATGCTGAACTATGAGGACAATGGCCAACACCGCCTAGGCCTCCAAATAAAGAGCTATTCTGAAATTGAGCTGTGGAATAAAGGCAAACAAAAGGATTTCGTAAATACGTTAAAGGCGCAGTATACAAGCGCTATTCAAACCGTGCGAGTTGACGATTACTACCTTTTGCTCTGCACAGATGAAATCGCGCATGAGAAGCAAATCCGTATTATTTGCTCGGAATTGAAACAGTTTTATCGTCTCAAAATCGTGCTGCCACGACGGGCGTTGGCCTTCTACGAGATGACTGATATTGAGGTGCGGGCCTTTGTCACGCGCCTTCTCTGCGGGCACGATACAGTACTTAAGGCAGCCTTGAAAGAGATCAAAAAAATGCGAAACGATCGTGCCTATATGACCTTAGCGCTGATCTGCCGTGCATTCCAAGGAAATCCACATGCTAGCCAGGACAATCTGATAGCGATGTATGAGGATTGGTTGGAGATATGTCCGGTGAGCGATCCGAATGACGATCGGATCGTCGATCTCGTTCAGGAGCTCGATCAAGCCGGCCTCACATTGAGAGACGACTATTTCGAAATTGATATTAACACACTCCCGGTCTCTCTTTGCGCCATGTATTTTGATCAGAAGCTCCGACATGGTGGCGATATTCTGCGGAATCTCGCGGCCCTTCTAGACGTCATACCATTACATCGAAGACACAGCTGATGGGCATCACGCTCGACGCTTACAGTCATAATCAGATTCGATCGGGTAGCGAACTTTCATGGCCACCACATTGCCAACATCTTCTGACTCTCGCCGCGTCAATACCCTGTACCCTATAACCTTAATGCACACCAAGCCCTACCGGAATAATTCCAAAATACGTCATTGGTGAGGCAACCAACCGACAAGCAGGCTAATTGTTCATAGGCCTGTTGCCCAACACTTCCACCGTCACCGGCCGACCCAAAACCTTCGCCAACGTGATCATGTGCCGTGTTCCGCGACTCTTCCCGTCCCACAGCGTGATCACGCGGTTGGCGTACGCCGCCATATGAAGATTGCGATCCAGCCCCGCTGACGCATTGAAGACGTGGCCCGCACGATTCGTGCACCGCATGACGTGAGGTCCTTGCAACACGTGCCAGGGCGCTGGCATCACGGTAACCGGCAAGCCGCGTTCATGTGCCCACTGCCCTGCCCAGGTATCCACACCGCCGGCTCCCCCATGGACTACCTCAAATGCTCCCTTTTCGGGCCGCAAAAGGGTATCAAGGACGGCCGCTACCGGGGCATAGTCCTTCAGAGACCGCGACCCCGCTATGACCACACGATAACAGGCCTTTGGCCGGGGAATCGCGGCCGCATACTCCGCTTCCACAAAACGACAGTTGGCCGGCGCCGTGGCAAAGAGCGGCGCGATCTGTTCTCGCGCATAACCGCCCTCGTTTGGCGCCAAGCCCACGGACGGGATCAGGAATTGGCGATCCCGCCGGTTGCGCGCGACTGTCAGTAAACGCTGGATTGCCAGGGCCGTTTGCGGCAAGGAACGCGGTTTTCCCTGGATGTTGAGGACGGACGGGTAAGGCATACAGAGTACCGGACCTCGAGAGTCCTTCCTGAAGTCCCTGAAGGCCGGTAGGAAAAACGCGAACCAAGGGAATGGGTTTGGCGCAATTCTCTACCATGAATCTCCTTTGCCCGTCGTCTATTGGGTGTTTGGCAACGTCATGTATACTAGTTACTGTATATAATACACATTGGCTGCCACCGCCAGGACCGCGCCGGAGAATTTGTGATGTCCCATTCCCCTTTTTGTACAATAACCCGCCTCCGCCACCTTGCACCCGCGGCCCTGATTGGCTTCCTAACGTTGGCCCTTGTGACGCCGGCCTTTGCCGCTTCGGGTACGGGCGGACTGACGGTCCCGCCCCTCCCTCCGCTCACAGCCGGGAGTCTGCCGGCCCAAGGCGGATCCAGTGCGGCTTTAGGCGGGACGATGCTCTTTCCTCTGGCCTCACAGGATATGAGCTATCAGCTCCTGCAGATGGTTTTTGGGCATGACCTTGGCGCTTACGCGAATGAACCCACTTCTGCTCACATAAACGGACCCACCCCACAATCGCCACCTTGAGGTCACGGCGGATCCGAGTCCGCTGTCGTCCCTTGGGTCGCCTTTAAGCTTAAGCGTCGCGCATTGACCTCTCACCGGTTCGCGGCATCCTCTCGATCGGGATTCCGGGGCTTAAGGGAGGGGACCGCGATGTCCACCATGCAGCGATGCGCCGCCTGTAGGCGGTCCTTTCGGGTACGCGCGCAAGTCCGCGGCACCCAACGCTATTGTGCGGCCCCGGCCTGCCAACGCGTGCGTCGAAAGCGCTGGCAAAGAACCAAGCGCCGCACCGACCCCGACTACCGCGAGAACCAGACCCGCGCCCAGGAGGCCTGGCGTGACCGCCACCCCGGC
>JAKBUS010000108.1 GCA_021841585.1 Pseudomonadota bacterium
GATAAGTGATGATCGGATAGCCTGGCTCCTTGTACTTGATCTCAATCGACACGGGTCCATTACCGCCACGCGTTTTTAGCTCCCTGGCTCTGCCCCTTTTATCCCAGGCACGCCTCAGACCAAGCTCAAAACACTCGGCCAAGAAGGCGAGCACGTCGAACACCGTCGACTTCCCGCTACCGTTTGGGCCAAGTAACACCGTCAAGGGCGTCAGCTCCTTGAATTCCACATCACGCAATGCGCGGAAGTTTTTCACATTCAAATACTCAATACGGGCCCGCGCGTGAAGCTCTGCGTTGTACGTTGTCATGCGGTTTCCTTAATGAAGGTTTCCACGGCGGCATCCGAAATTCCCGAAAGACATCACGGGCCTGTAGCGCTTTGTCCAGAAAAACCCAATAATGATCTCCCAAACCACGGACACTGAGTTAAGCCACATTCCGACGCCCTAAGATTTCACACTAAAGATACAAAAAAACAACAGCGTAGGGGCTAGGCAATTATAGGATATTTCGATTTATTTGAGAACTGATATCCGGCATTTCTGTGAGCTGAAAACTGTTTTTGGCGGAAAGCCGCGACTTTGGTACTTGGGTTTTGGTTCTTTATGGCGGCAGTACTGTACCAATCGGCTTTCTTAGGTTGCGCCCGTGCAAAGACCGCGGGGCGTTTTTAGGTGACCGGAGGAAATGGGCGTGGAAAATGTTAAAGATGGGTTAAGGCAACTCGGATCTAGTCCCTATATACAAGCCATGATGGTCAAAAGACGCCCGTCAAAGCGGCTAAAACGCAGGCCCCATATCCGGGGGCGCAAGAGGCCTTGTACGAATCGGTGTCCATGGGCCGCTTTGTCGGTATCGACCTTGAGTCTCAGCCGGTGCCCGATGAGACCACCCTCTTGAAGTCCCGCCATCGGCTTGGAAAACACCATCTCGGAATGTGATGAGACCCGGGGCAAGCCTCGGCGAACAACGCCTGGTCCTTGCGGACAGCGCTGGGCCTTATCTCGCGTGCCGAAGACCTTAACGGGGCCGCACCGTACGCCCATACAGAAAGGCAAGCCGCGCGAGACGCGCGGGGACATCGTCCGTGACATCCTCCCAGTGGAACCGGAATCCCCAATTGCCGGCGCATTTCCCCGGGGTGTTCATGCGCGCACCGCTGCCAAGATCGAGCACGTCCTGCCAGGGCACCACGGCGAGACCGGCGACCGAGGCGATGACTGCACGCATCATCGCCCACGCCGGGTCGCCGTCGGCATCTGGCAGATAGTCGCGCACGATGGCGCGCTCGGACGCCGACAGCGCCGCATACCAGCCGCTGGTGGTGTCGTTGTCGTGGGTACCGGTATAGGCCACGCCATTGGCGACATAATTGTGCGGGAGATGCGGATTCCCTGGATCGCCGTCGAAGCCAAATTGCAGGACGCGCATACCCGGCAGATCGTAACGGTCGCGCAAGGCATGGACGTCGTCTGTGATGACGCCGAGGTCCTCGGCAATCAAGGGGAGATCCCCGAAGGCCTCTTGCAGCGCGCCAAGCAGCGCGTCTCCGGGCACCGCCATCCATTCTCCGCCAGCCGCGGTCGGTGCCGAGGCCGGGATCGCCCACGAGGCGGCAAAGCCGCGAAAATGGTCTATTCGCAACCAGTCGAAGAGTTCACGCTGGGCGCGCACCCGCTCGCGCCACCAGGCAAAGCCATCGGCGGCCATGCGCTCCCACCGGTAATGCGGGTTCCCCCAGCGCTGGCCATGCGCCGAGAAATAATCGGGCGGCACGCCGGTGACGATCTCCGGACGCCCGTCGGCATCCAGCACGAAGAGATCGCGGTGCGCCCACACATCGGCGCTGTCCTCGGCCACGAAGATCGGCATGTCCCCAAAAAAACGCAGGCCGCGCGCCGCGGCATAGCCTCGCAGCGCGTGCCACTGCCGGAAAAACACGAACTGCGCGAACGCCACCGCCTCGAACGCCGCCGATCCCGGATAGGCCGCCAGCGCCTGCGGGTCGCGATCCTTGAGGGCCGCCGGCCACTGCCACCAGGGCGCCCCGCCGCACTCGGCCTTGATGCATTCGTAGGCGCAGTAATCCGTAAGCCAAGCCGCGTGCCGCGTGCGGAATTCCTGGAATTCGGCATGCTCGGCGGCCGGCGCATGCGCGGCGAACCCTTGATGGGCGGCGCTGAGCGCCACCCTCCGCGCGGCGTCGTCTGTCAAGGCCGCGTGGGCATCGGCCGCCCCGATCCAGCCGCACAAGGCGAGATCCTCGAGATCTATGAGCCCGGCATCGCCGGCATGCGCCGACGGGCTGTTGTAGGGCGAGCCCCCACCCGGCGGACCGAGCGGCAGGACCTGCCAGACGCTCACCCCGGCGCTCACCAAGACATCCACGAAACGCCGCGCCTGCGCGCCCATCGTGCCCTTGGGACCGTCCCCGGGGAGGGAGCTTGGATGCAGCAAGACGCCCAGGCGGCGGCGATCGAGGACCGGTGCGTGACGCCGCTTGCCCGTCATAGCGCCCCGGACGAGCGCATGGCACCCCCGCGCTCGGAGCGGTCCGTGCCCTGCTGAGTGAACCCCTCGCTTACGAGCGGCGAAGGCGGCTCGCCGAGGATGTGGTAGAGGTCGGTGATATGGCGGCGGTACAGGCGCTCAAACCCCTGCACCGCGTCGCGCGGATTGTAGTCGCCGAACCACCAGCACCAGTCGGAGCCTTCGCATGCCGCCAGCGCCTCGCTGGCGCGCTCGGCATCCTCGCGCGACAGCCGCCCCTGGGCCATGACGCGATCGTAGTCGGCCTTCGCTTGGGCGAGGATGTCCCAGGCGCGGTTCTTGTCGGCGCTGCCGATCCAGGTCGCGAAGGTGCCATTCACCCAGCTGCCGGCTATGAGCGGCGGGAGCGTGGCCGGGGCGTGGCCCTCGTCGATATATTGAGAGAAGGTCGTGAGCCGGATCTGGGGGTGGCTTGCCAATCGCTCGTAGAGCGCGCGCAGGAAGTAATACCCGTTCTCGGGGTAATACTCCCAGGCATTCTCCCCATCCATGATGATGGCGACCAGCGGCACATGACCGGGCTGTGCGGCGCGGGCGATGGTCTCCAGGTGCGAGATCAGGTTGCCGACGGCATCATCGGCATGCCAGTCGGCATAGGAAAAGCCGATCAAATCCGAGAGCCCGTCGTCACGGAAGATGCACCGCACGGTCCGTCCCGGCTGCTCATAGATCCTGTGACACTGGCCGTGGCTGCCATCCTCGCCGCTCGCCTGCAGGCTATGGCGCAGGACGCGCTCGCCCGACGCCGTCCACTTGATACCGGCGTCGTCAAGCAACGCCAGCATGCGCGCACTAAGGCCCCCCTCGGCCGGCCAGCAGCCGGCCGCACGGAATCCGAAATGCCGGGCGAAGGCCTCCTGGCCCGCCTGGATCTGCCAGCGCGCCCGCTCCTCGCCGCCCGGATAGTGCGAGGCGGCCGGCAGGCGCGCGTCCGGCTGCGCCTCGCGCGCCGCCGCGAAATCGAGCAAGAGCGGCACGATCGGGTGCGTGTGCGGGGTAAACGACAACTCCACTTGCCCGCTTTCGGCAAGCCTGCGGTAGCGCGGCACAAGCCCGCTCAGGATCTCGCCTGCCACCTCCAGCACGGTGATCGCCGACCCTTCGTCGAAGTCCTGGCCTTTTTGCAGAAGCTCAGCAATGCGCGCATCGGCGCGCCGCACCGTCTCGCCGAACCACCCGAGGTGATACCAGATGACGAGATCGCGCAGATAACGGTCGTCGAGGTAACGGGACAGTCCGGGGTCCGCGACCACCGGCTCGGCGAGCGCCACCAGCCGCTTGAACTCCGGGAACCGGTCGATCACGCGCGTCTTGTTGGCCTTGAGGCAGGCCTCGATGAGCGCCGCGCGCTCAGGACCGGGCGGCGGCCAGTGACCGGCGAGGGCCGCGAGCAGCGGATCGCGCAGTGGCGTGCGCTCGCGTAGATAGGCGCGCAGCTGTTCGCCATAGTCGGCGATCTGATCGAGCAGGACAGGCGAGAAATTGACCACCGCGCGCGCCCCCGGGACCGACTCGATGTGCGCCGCCATATCGACATAATCCTTGATGGCATGCAGGTACACCCATGGTTGCTGGTACTGGCCGTCGGACAGGCGCCGGTATTGCGGCTGATGCATGTGCCAGCACAACACCAGGTTCAGGCGGCCCTCATCGGACATAATGCAGTTCCTGACCGAGCATCTCGGGCGTCACCACCACGACCCCATCGGGCGTCACATGATAACGGCGCGCATCGTCCTCGTGATCCCACCCTATGATACTGCCCTCGGGTATGTGACAGCCCTTGTCGATGATCGCCCGCCGGATACGGCTATGCCGGCCGATGTCGACGCTGCCCATAACCACCGAATCGATGACCTCCGCATAGGAGTGCGCATGCACCGCTGAAAACAGCAGCGAATGG
>JAKBUS010000038.1 GCA_021841585.1 Pseudomonadota bacterium
CGTATATGGACCCCTTCTCGTTTGCAAGCACTCCGTTCTCTGGCAGGTAGGATCGACTGCTCACGTATATCCGGCCTCTTCCTGCAGCATCGAGCTATCGATGTCGGGCCATGATGGGCTATTCGCGCGCCAGCTCCCAATCGCTTACACGTGCTTTTCGCACCGCGTCTAACACGGGTTCTGCCGGCGCCGGTTCGACCTGTTTGCCATCGTTCGGCTTGCTCTGCAATCGTAAATGACGTACCTCTATGGAAGAAAATGGTTTTCTTTGAACGGGTTCTTGGCGTGGGCGTTAGCCCGTGGCGAGAACCGGTTCATAATCCCTGTCCTTTCTGAGTAGGGCCCAGGCGATACGCACCGTCTTATTGGCTAACGCAACCGCGGCCACATTCGGGTGGCGACGCGTTGCCAGCGCCATCACCCACCGGCTCAGGGGGTCATCCTTGTTCCTGGCCGTGCGCATGACGGAGCGTGCGCCGTGAATCAGCAAGGCGCGCAGGTAGGAATCGCCCCGCTTGCTGATACCAAGCAAGTGATCCTTGCCTCCCGAACTCTGTTGCCGTGGCGTGATGCCGATCGCAGCCGACATCTGCCGGCCGTTCTTGAATTGCGCCGCATTGCCTACGGTCGCAACCAGCGCTGTCGCGATGACCGGGCCAATGCCGCGGAGCTGCATCAGTCGTTTCGTCAGTGGCTCGCTCTGCGCAATCCCTTCGATCTCACGATCCAATTCCTTGACTCGGCTATCGAGACTCAGTACATCACCCCACAGGCCCGTGAGTAACCGCCGAAAACGATCCGTCAGTCCATTTTCGGCGTCCGCTAGCCAAAGTGGCACGGCAACACGCAATTGTGCCATCTCCTTGGGTGCCACCAAGCCGTACTCCGCGACCAGGCCGCGGATCTGGTTTGCCTTGGCTGTGCGTTGCTCAACGAGTCCTTGCCGGATACGATGTACCGCCTGGGTGTCTTGTTGCTCCACTGTCTTTACGGTGACAAAGCGCATACTCTGGCGCGACATGGCTTCGCAGATCGCCTCGGCATCATTGGCGTCATTCTTGTTGCTCTTTACATAGGGCTTTACAAACTGCGGGGCCATAAGCTTCACGGTGAATCCCCGGCTCTGCAACGCCCGCGCCCAGTGGTGCGCCCCGGCGCAGGCTTCCATGCCGACCACGCAACCCGGCTCCATCAGTTTAATAAGCTCCTCAATCCATGTGCCACGGCTCAGTCGTTTTTTCAGAATCGGCCGCTCGTCCCGACCCACGCCATGAACCTGAAACACGCGCTTTGCCAAATCAACCCCAACCCGAATACTCTTCATGGCGGACTCCTTTTCATCATTGACTGATGTCTGGGACTATCAGTCTGGCACTTTGTTGCCGTTTAGGTGAGAAGGGGTCCATCCCATTGCTTACCGCCAGCACCTACACGTCACGGCGCGTGAACTCTTTCATGAGTTGTGCCGCGCTGCCTTGTTCAGTCGTGCATACCCGCATGTAGTCTGCGGGATGCGAAAACAGCACCGCCCAATGGTTGCCGATCCACTTGTGGAACTCTATCGGCCCTCTCGTCGAGTCCTGGCTAAAGTCGGGGGCAATGTCGCCGAGATGAAGACTCATAAAAACCTCACTGTATGGATGGATATAAGGGAAGGCCGTGTGCGAGGATAAGCGCAAAGCGCCAAAGCGCGATGGGTCTTAGGGAGGGGGCTATGAATTGTGTCAGATTGACCGTCACGGGGATGGTGCAGGGTGTCGGCTTTCGCGCCTATGTGCGCGACCAGGCACGCCATCTCGGCGTCACCGGCTGGGTGCGCAACCGCAAAGATGGCTCCGTCGAGGTGTTGGTCTGCGGGCCGGAGACGGCGCTCGCGGCGCTGAGCGAGCGGGTCGCCAAGGGCCCGGCGGGCGCGCAGGTCGTGGGCCTTGTGCGCGAGGCCTCGAACGAGAAACGCGTGCCCGAGAGTTTCTTGGTGCGTTACGACGAGACCTGAGAGCGCGAGGCGCGCATGGCCGGGATGGGGGCTGGCCGCGCCTGCTCGTGCCTCGGTGCGCGAGGTCATGCGCATGGCCTCCGGATCGACACCATAGCGGGATAGCGGGCGAGCCGGGGTGCGGCTTCGGGCGCTCGCGCGCCGGCCTCAAGGCGCCGCAGTCGATGGTGCAGCCGATGGGGTGTTCATGCGGTCGGGTGATGGCCCATTGGCGGAATGGCAGGCTGTGCTTCGGCGTGAGGTTGTGTGGGATTTCACCGCTGTCGCCGCGATCGGCCAGGCGTTTGTCGACGAAGTATTTCGTGTGTTCTGCGCAAAGCATGCGCAGGTCCAGCTTACTCCCTGTTACGGGAGTCCGGAGGGCGCGCTTCGGCAGCGGATCCCAGTGCCGATCGCCCACGGTGCGGGCTATCCTCGTACTCGTCTCCACGCGATGCCGCACAGAGGCCTGCTCTCCGTGCGGCGGCTCTATGCACCGGGGCGCGCGTCTCGAGGCCTGCATGCGCGAGACCGAGGCCACGCGGCATGCGCAGGCCTCCGCCATCGAGGAATGGCGCACTCAAGGCGCCGCCTGCGAGGCGGCTCTAGCGGCGTGTTGCGCGATCATCACCGAACGTGACGCCCGGATCGCGGAGCTCAAAACCGATCTTGCTCAGGCGCACGAGCGTCATGCGCAAAAAAGCGCCGAATGCGGGCGCCTCCTGAGCGTGCTGGCGGCGCAGGCGCCACCCGCGGGCCCCGCCTCATCCTCTCCCGCGCAGTCCGCCTAAACCGCGCCTCTCTCACCCCGGCGGGGCGGCGTTCAGCGTCTGCCGCCCCGCCTTCATGAGACGTGATTTTTCGGGCTCTTGTCAGCTTGCCAAAAACCCCGCAAAACGAACCCATCCGAAACCGGGAAAAGGCCACTTTGCCGTGGCTCCATTAAGCCGCGAATCCATGGCGCCTTTAGGGTGCGATTTAACACCGCCACTGGACTTGGCCGGATGGACATCAGAGTGACCGGAGAGATCCACGTAGAGCCCACGGTCGAGCTCAAGCCATGAACAGGCTACGCACCACGCAGCATCGACTCTATAGCGCGCCGCATCGCATCAGGACCCCGGACAGCCACTTCTGGCGCACCCGCCAGTAATACCAGGCAAAGGAATATACGCTGCCACAAGATTGGCCTATGAAGAAGCCTCCACAGCCGACCTCTGTGCCGTGTCTTCCTTGTAAAAATCTGGAAGATCCAGCACGCATCGCCGGATCGACCGAAAATCGGTCTTTGGCACTGTCGCTGAGAACTCCGCCGCGTCTTCCCCTAAATCTAGTATCCCTCGGGGCGCTTTCGCGGTGTTAACCAGATCGACGTAGCATCCATAATCAATACCATACACATTGAATCTCTTACCAGGAGAATCCTTCGCGGACATTCCTTTTCTTAGAATATGAATAACCCGTTCGTCATACAGAAAGTCAATCAGGTTGTCCTTCACCCTAGATTCCAGCAGAAACGCTTTAGTCTGCCGCTCTTTAATAACCTTATCGATAATCCACAGCAAAAGCCTCTTCGCTTGTTCATGCGCCGCAACAGCCGAATCTTTAGAGCTATAATACCACTGCTGTGCTGCCTCTCGGATATCCAACACAGAAATAGCATTCTCGTTAGCGCGTTGGGCAGCATGACTAAGGATGTGGATTGCATCTCGAGGAACCCCTTCGCAGGCCCGCACACACTCTTCAAACGCGCCCACCTGCGTAAAACCCTGCGACATCAGATCCCTTTCGTTCCGCAGCATTCCGTTATCTGGCTCAGAGGCCGCCTGAACATGCTTCAGGACGAGTGCCTTGAAAAAAGCTACCGCCTTCTGTTCATCGTTGTCAAAAACCATGTAATCGTCCAGGTTAATTGCCGCCGATATATCGGCCCCCAACTCTAGGCCGACGTTGCCAACAGTGCTTTCTGGTATGAAAAGGCGACTGCGTTGTTCGATTGCCGCTATCTTTACAGTGATACCCTTCGTCGGCAATACGGCACGTCGAAGAAGGTCTGCCAAGTAAGGTTGTAGATCAAGAGGAACTTCGCTCCACTCGTCAAGAAGGATCCAAAGCCGCCTATTTGGTAGCGTCTCCACAACTCTACGTAAAGCGCCTCCAACGCTGCCAAAATTCACGCGCGGGATCTCGTATCCAGTTACGCTCTTCTTGATCGAAGCCTTTTCGCCCTCTGAGGTCGCAGCACTCGTTCCGCCGGACAATGCACCCATTGTAGCTATAGAAACACCTAGACCGACCTCCGCCCGCCCGATGGTTTCAGTAGAGGCCGTCGTTTCTACGGCTACGGATCCTACAACCTTAACTGTTCTGCACGCATCGAAAAGAGTATCTAATGCTGTCCCTGCGACCCCAAGATTAATGGGACCGTCGTGCTCAATGGCCTGGCCCAGTAAGCTTGCGTGTATCTCGGTAAGGACATCTATGAGAAGGCGGGTAGCGCGCAACGACAGAGGTAGTGATGGGTCTGCATAAATACCGCCGGCAGAGCCCAGATTTCTCATATCTAGCTGGATCGCAATTTCACCATCTGCCGTTTTCTTTTGGCGCAAGACGGTGAATAGGTGAGTCTTCCCCGTCCCTCGCCTGCCGAATACGATCTGGTGATCAATAGACGATATCGCGCTAAATATCGATCCGAAGTCAACAAACGTATTCTTCAGGATCTCTTCATCTTGGCGTTCCGCACGTTTAGCAATGCTCAGGAATGCTGTATTAGTTGATCGCATTTTAATGCCTCAAGACTATAAACGTTGCGCTATATTATGTGAAGCGAAAACTGTATGAAAGGGGGAAGCCAAGCGCGACATGTCGCTAACGTCCCGTCAAGTTATGTAATGTTTTTATCGAGGTTTCTGTTCAATTGCTCTTTGGTGCGGCGCGCTAAGGTCGGTGTCATATCTTTGGCCGGGAGTTTGACTCGACATTTATTGTCTATAATTCTAACTATTCACTTGGTCTCGTATACAGCACACCAGAAAGCATCATTTGGAGGGCAGTCTGGGGATTGACGCCTTGGCGGGCCTTAGTCTGCAGATAGCTGCGCACTCACATTAAGGTGGGCTGGATTCTCCTGTATATTGAACGGTGGCAGGTGGCACTGTTTGAAGCGGAGGACGGAGTGCGCATTCCCCGGCAACGCGGCACGCCGCAGGGCGGCGTGGTGAGCATCGTCTTGAGGAACCTGTTTATGCGTTATGCCTCCGACGCCTGGATGCAGCGTACCAGCCCGACCTGCCCGTTTGCCCGCTATGCCGATGACGGGGTGGTCAATTGCCGCAGTCGCCAGCAGGCGGAGCATGTGATGCAATCCGTCGCGTCGCGACTGGGGGACTGCGGGTTGACGATGCATGTCCAGAAATCGAAGATCGCGTACCGCAAGGACAACCACGCCGAACGATATCCGCATGTAGGCTACACCCTCCTGGAATTCACATTCCGTCCACGGAAGGTCCGGAGCCACCAAGACCGGCTCTTCACGAGATTCCTGTCGGGAGCCAGTAATGATGCCTTGCGGCGGATGCGCCAAGCGGTGCGCCGCTAGCGAGTCAATCGCCAGACGCACGTGACGCTAGCCGATGTGGTTCGGCTCTACAATCCCGTGATACAGGGGATGCGGCAACTATGGCGCGTTCTACCGGACCGCCACGCTCAATATCTTCCGGCATATCGATCAAGCGCTCGCACGTTGGGCCCGGCGAAAGTACAAGGCCCTTCACCGCAGTAAGCGGGCGAGCGCCAATGGCTGGCCAAAATGCGGGCCGCAGCACCCCGGCAGTTTCATCAGCCAAACCAAGGTCATTCATGCCGCGGCATTGCCGACGGTACATTGTAGATGGAATGGACGCCTCCCTCCCTTCGGGGATCGGGGACCGAAAGGAGACCCCGTAACACGAGTCCGGGGTGTGCCATAGTTAAAAAAGGGCGCTGGGCCCCGGAAAACGGAGGAATGCCAATGGACGTGACGACCTACGGCTTGGATGTGGCGAAGAGGGTGTTTCAGTTGTACTGGGTTGATACGCAAACCGGGGAGATCTGCAATCGTCAGATGTCCCGCGCCGCGCTGATCGCTTTTTTGACGAAACGGCCGCCGGGTCGGGTCGCCCTGGAGGCCTGCGGCAGCGGCCACTTCTGGGCGCGTCGCCTGCGGGCGCTCGGTCACGACGTGGTCCTGCTGCACGCCAAGTTTATCCGGCCGTTTGTGCAGACCAACAAGACCGATGCGGCCGATGCCCGGGCGATCTGGACTGCCGCGCACCAGCCGGGTATGAGAATCGTGGCGGCGAAAACGGAGCATCAGCAGGCGATCCTCGGGTTGCACCGCATCCGCGCACAGCTCGTGAAGTTCCGAACCATGCAGGTGCACCAGTTGCGCGGGCTGCTCTACGAGTTCGGGGTCGTCTTCAAGGCGGGACGGCAGGCGGGTTTGGCTGAGCTACAAACCCGGATGGCGGAGCTTCAAGCGTGCGTACCGGGACTCCTGTGTGAAGCGCTCCAAGACCTGCTCCGCCGCATTACGACCCTGGATGGCGAGATCGCGGGGCTCGAGAAGCGGCTGCGTGCGGTCGCCCAAAACGATGCGGCCTGCCAAGCGCTCTCGGAGATTCCTGGGATTGGCGGGCTTACGGCCACGGCGCTGGTGGCCACCATAGGCGATGCCAAGGCCTTCCAGTCGGGGCGCGAGCTGGCGGCCTTTCTGGGCCTTGTGCCCGCGCAACGGGGCACGGGCGGCAAGGTGCGGCTCGGGGGCATCAGTAAGCGCGGCGATCCTTACGTGCGCACACTCCTGATTCACGGAGCCCGTGCCGCCTTGTTTTTTGCCAAGGATCCGGGGGTCTGGAGCGAGAACCTGCGGGCCCGGCGTCCGGTCAACGTGGTGATTGTCGCAAAGGCCAATAAGATGGCCCGGACCGCGTGGGCGATCCTGGCGCACGGGCGCACGTATCAGAAAGATTATGTGAGCATGAAGCCTGCGGCATGAGTACCGGGCTCCCGGTGGTCTGAACACAGATCACACAGAGTTATCTGCTCATGAGGTTGCGTGGGTTGATGAGGAGATGATGGCACAACAGGTCGGACCGCGGGAACGTAAACCTGAATGATGTCTTGCGCTGCGAGCGCGTCGATTAGATAAGGGCGTTCCCGGCGAATTCCATCAGGGCCCGCAGGCTTTCGCCTGCACGACAAGGCCGGATATAAGACTGCAGCCGATCCCTTGACCATCCTGACCCCATCGCCCTTGCAAATCGGGAGGCGTCCATATAAGACATCATGGCCTATGGTCGGGGCGCGGCCGCGAATGTCCATGACGCCACGGTCCTGCCTGACCTCTTTATGGCGACGAAGACCGCGTCTGGGGTGACGCGGCCTATCAGGGTCAGGCCCATGTCCTCCGGCAACAAGCCTCCAAGGCCCAAGACCCACCCATCGCCATTATCGGTACAAGGGTGTCGTATACGAAATCGAGCATGCCTTCGGCGTCATCAAGGGCGTGTTACGTTTCACCAAAGACCGCTATCGCGGTTTTGAGAAGAACATCCATCGGCTGTTTGTCACCTGCGTGCTGACCAATCTGTACCTCGGGCGCCGACGCCTGTGGCGACCCCCGCTGGCGATATCCGTCCGGAAATCGAGTTTCCGGCCACAAAAGGCCTCCCAAACGACCAAATAAAGCCCAATCAGGGCGCAGAACGGTGGGCTTTTCCTTCCCGCTTCGACAGAATGCCGTTCCGGCATCCTGTGCTTATTGAAGTGAGAGGTTCAGACGCGCCCTAAGTCCCGTGCGGGAAAAACCGCTCCCATCCGCTATTGATGGAACCAGCGGGCGTGGAATACGCGATAGACGCGGTCCGGGTAGTAGGGCAGCCCGTTGCTGCCGTTATAGGCGGCCAGCGCCGTGAAGAGATCGCCGCGGTGACGGTTCAGATAATGCCTCAGGATGTGGCAACCCATGCGCAGGTTGGTGCGGATCCGAAAGAGGTTGGCGGTGGGCTGCCCGAGACGCTTTGTCCAGAACGGCATCACTTGCATGAGGCCAAGCGCCCCCTGCGGGGAGATCGCGTAGGGGTTGAAGGCGCTTTCCACCTCGATCACGGCAAGCACCACCCGCGGGCGCAGGCCCTCGCGTAGCGCTGCGTACCGGACGTCTTCGAGCAGGCGTAGCCGGAAGCGCCGCCCTGGGACCAGCACCGACAGGCGTTGGGACATGTCGGCGAGCCACACCTCGGCTGCGAAGCGGTTCGCAAACGCGTCGCGGTGGATGGGGATGTGTCCCCATGGCGCGGGGCCCGCGGCGCTTGAAGCCTGCGCCAGGGCCCACAGCGCAAGGCCGCAAGTCCTAAGGCGCCAGGAGCTTGGCGAGCCGGGTGCGGACATCGGTGAGCGGCCAGTTCTCGGGCTCGGCATCGCTGCGCCCCTTGTATTCGATGGTGCCGGCCTTCAGCCCGCGATCACCGATCACGAGCCGGTGTGGTAGGCCGATCAGGTCCATGTCCCCGAACAGCACGCCCGGGCGCTCGTCGCGATCATCGAGCAGGACATCGATGCCGTCGCCGCGCAGATCCTCATAGAGGCGCAGGGCGGCCTGCGCCACCTCCGCAGACTTATGAAAGCCGATGGGCACGATGGCGACCGCAAAGGGTGCGATCGGGGTCGGCCAGATGATGCCTCGTTCGTCGTGGTTTTGTTCGATGGCCGCCGCCACCACCCGCGATACGCCAATGCCGTAACAGCCCATGATGAACGGCTGAGACTGGCCGGTCTCGTCCAAAAAGCCCGCCGCCATCCGGCTGCTGTATTTCGTGCCAAGTTGGAAGATGTGTCCGACCTCGATGCCGCGGCCACGCTCGAGGGCCGTCTGGCATTGCGGGCAGGGGTCGCCTGCCACCACCTCGCGCAGATCGAATGCGGTGGGCTCCGGGAAGTCGCGTCCCCAATTGGCGCCCGTGAAGTGACGGTCCTCGCGATTGGCGCCGCATGCGAAGTCGGCGAGCGCCAAGGCCTCGGGGTCGGCGTAGCCCGGGATCGCGAGCCCCGCGGGTCCGGCGGCGCCCGGCACGCCGCCTGCGGCGCGCACCTCGGCGGGCGTAGCGAAGGTAAGCGGACTCAGGGCGTCCGGAACCTTGGTGGCCTTGACCTGGTTGATCTCGCGGTCGCCGCGCACGAACAACGCAATCGGGCCACGCGCGCCTTTTATGAACACTGTCTTTAGGATGCGCGCGGCGCTCATCGACAGCGCCTGCGCGACCTCGTCCACGCTATGGGCCGCGCCGGTATCCACCTCGGTGAGCGCCGCGGTGGCCGCTGGCCGGACCCGCGCCCCGCCGCTTTGCGCAAGCTCGACATTGGCCGCATAGTCGCACGCGGGGCAGGTGATGATCGCATCCTCGCCGGTATCGGCCAGGACATGGAATTCGTGAGAGGCATCGCCGCCTATACTGCCGGTGTCGGCGCGCACCGCGCGAAAGCGCAGGCCAAGGCGCGTGAATATGCGCTGATAGGTCGCGTACATGACCTCATAGGTGGCCTTGAGCGAGGCGTGATCGGCATGAAAGGAGTAGGCGTCCTTCATCAAAAACTCGCGCGCGCGCATGACCCCGAACCGTGGACGCACCTCGTCCCGGAATTTGGTCTGGATCTGATAGAAGTTCATGGGCAGCTGGCGGTAGCTGCGGATCTCGCGCCGCGCGAGATCGGTGATCACCTCTTCATGGGTGGGGCCGAAGCAGAATGCCCGCTCATGGCGATCGGTGATGCGCAAAAGCTCCGGCCCGTAATATTGCCAGCGCTCGGATTCCTGCCAGAGTTCGGCGGGCTGGACGGCCGGCATCAAGACCTCCTGGGCCCCGGACCGGTTCATCTCCTCGCGGACGATGGCCTCCACCTTGCGCAGCACGCGTAGCCCCATGGGTAGCCAGGTATAGAGTCCGGAGGCGAGCTTGCGGATCATGCCGGCGCGCAGCATAAGGCGGTGGCTTACGATCTCGGCGTCCGCCGGGGTTTCTTTCAGGGTGGCCAGCAATAGCGCCTGGGTACGCATGGTTCGGGGAAGGTCCTCGGTGATGGAAGCTCATCGTCTGGCGCCGTAGGCGGTCTTGCCGCTTACCGTGCCGCTTATGGTAATGATATACGAATACCACGGGCGCGGCAGTCATGGCCTCTGTTTGCGTAAAGGTCCCTTGCGATGGGCCGCCCGCGCGGGATTCAGGCCTGCGATGACGGCCACAGATGCGCGGCACCGCGTACGCCGGAGGCGGCGCCGTGACGGGCGGGGACGATGGGCGTGGTGAAGTCGTCGGTGAAGGCCGCTTGCGCAAGGATCGTTGGCACCTCGGTGTAGAGGGCCGGAATCGCGCTCAAGCCGCCAGCCAGCACGATCACGTCCGGGTCCAGGATATTGACCACGACCGCGAGCGCGCGTCCGAGGCGGGCGCAATAGAGATCGAGTGCCGCCCGCGCTTTGGGATCGCGCCCGACGCGTAACGCGATGTCGTGGGCCGTGGACCCTTCCGGGCCGCCCAGGACCTGATAGCTGGCGGCAAGCCCTGGACCCGAGAGCAAGGTCTCCACGCATCCCCGGCGCCCGCAATAGCAGGCCGGGCCGTCGGCCTCCAGGACATTGTGCCCCCATTCGCCGGCGATATGCTGGTGCCCCGGCCACAATGTGCCGTCCACGACCAAGCCGCCGCCGACCCCGGTGCCGAGGATGACCGCGAATACGCAGCGCAGGCCCTGGCCTGCCCCATCGCGCGCCTCGCTCAAGGCCAGACAGTTGGCGTCATTCTCGAGGCGGATTGGACGCTCGAGGCGGCGGGCAAGGTCCTCGCGCAGCGGCCGGCCATTGAGACAGACGGTATTGGCGTTCTTCAGCATGCCGGTCTTGCGCGAGATCGCGCCCGGACTGCCGATACCCACGGTGCCCTGGCTCCCGGTGACCATCTCGAGATCCATGACGACCGTGGCGATGGCCTCCACGATCGCCTCGTAGCCCTGGGCGGCCGGCGTCGCTATCCGCTTGCGGGCGAGTTCATGGCCCGAGGCGTCCATTGCGATCCCTTCGATCTTGGTGCCACCGAGATCTATGCCTATACGCACAGGGCATCCAGCCAGCGGGCGTAGACGGCGTCCGCGGTTTTATGCAAAGACGCGACCTTGGCGGCGGCATGCTCGCGCATGACCTCGGCAGTCTGAACCGAGGGCGAGGCCACGAGTTGCCGGCCGGCCGTGCTGCCCGCCCAGGCATCGATCATGGTGGTGGTCATCTCGATGTGGCACTGCAGGGCCAGGGTGCGACCGATGACAAAGCCTTGATGGCGGCAGAAGGGGCTGGTCAGGATCGGCGCGGCATCCTGTGGGATCGTGAAGGTCTCGCCGTGCCAGTGAAAGACCTCGAAGCGCTCGGGCAGTCCGGCGAGCCATTGCCGGCCCGCCTCGCCCGGGACGCGCTCGACCAGGCCCCAGCCGATCTCCATCACCGGATTGCTCCCGACCACGCCGCCCAAGGCTTTGCTGATCAGTTGTCCTCCCAGGCAATGGCCCAAGACCGGCTGGCGTGCGTTTTGCGCCTCGCGGATGAGCGCCAGGGCCTGGGGTATCCAGGGCAGGGGGTCGTTCACGCTCATGGGGCCGCCCATGAAGATGAGCCCCGAGTAGTCGCAAGCCGCCTGCGGCATGGCATCGCCCTGATCGACGCGGATCAGGGTATAGGGCAGACCGTGCCTTTTCAGGACGTCCGCCAGGTAGCCCGGACCCTCGCCGGGGGCATGTCGAAAAATGGCAAGAGGTTTCATGTGGTGGAGAGGCCTTGCTTCGTTAATCATTGCCGTCCCGATCTCAAGCCCCACCCGATCGCACGGCCGTGCGCGACGGGACCGGATCGCCCGCGCGCCAGTATAGCGGCATAAAGGCTCGCGCCCTAGTCGGCGGCGACCACGGGCGGGCGTTCTCCGCCCAGCCGGTGTCCCTTGATCAGAAGCACGAGCGGCAGCATGGCGACAAAGCTCATCGTGATAAACACGAACGCGGCATCGAATGCCATCATTTGCGACTGGCGGGCCAAAGTCCCGGCCAGCACCTGGGCTCCGAGCGGGCTTTGCGGGAGCAGGTGGAGTGGCGCGAGATAGGTGGTGGCGGCCATCCCAAAGGCGGTGATATGCGCCCCGATCGCGTTCCACGCGATCTGGCCATGGCGGATGAACATCGTCGTGACGAGCGAGATGCCGATGGACGAGCCGACCGTGCGCATGAGACTAAAGAGCCCTGCGGCCTCCGATGCCGACTCGCGCGGGAGCGTCGAGAATGCGATCGTAGACAGCGGCACATAGATCATCCCTAAGCCCAGACCCTGGATCAGTACCGGCCAAATGACCTCCCATTCACTGATATGGAGGTTGTAACTTCCCATGGCCCAGGTCCCAAAACCGCTCAGGACGATGCCGATGGCGATCAGGACGCGCGGACTCATGCGCGTAATGAGGCGGCCTACGAGCAGCATGCTAAATGCGCTCACCACGCCCCGCGGCGCCATGGCAAGACCGGTGGTAAGTGTCGGGTAGTGAAGGAGTTCCTCGAGGAATAGCGGCTGCATGACCATGGATCCGTACATGCCGAGGCCAAAGATGGCGAGCAACAGGCTTGCGACGGTAAAGTTGCGGTCAGCGAGGATGCGCAGATCGAACAGGCGCGATCCCCGCCGCCCGATGCTATGCACGGCAAAGGCCGTGAGGCCGGCGATCGCGATCACCGCCGCAAGCTGGATGCGCGTCGATCCAAGCCAGCCGTATTCGTTACCGCGATCTAGAAGAAATTGCAGGGCGCTAAGACACAACGCCAGGTATCCCAGTCCCGCCCAGTCCATGGCGCGTTCGTGGCGCGCGGTATCGGGGACCGATGTGAGCGTCAGGATGTAGGAAAGGATGCCGACCGGGAGGTTTATGAAGAACGTCCAGCGCCAGCTCAAGACCTCGGTCAGGTAGCCGCCAAGGGTCGGTCCGAGGATCGGGCCTATCATGACCCCGATACCCCATATGGCCATCGCGCGGCCGCGTTCCTCGATCGGATAGATGCTGACCATGATGGCCTGCGAAAGCGGGACCAGGGAGGCCCCAAAGGCCCCCTGCATCAGGCGAAACACGACGATCTGGCTGAGCGAGGTTGCAAGCCCGCAGAGCGCGGAGAATAGTACGAACCCGAATATGCTGATGAGCAGGTAACGCCGGCGGCCGAGCCGGTCAGTGAAAAACCCCGTGAGCGGCATGAACACCGCGGAGGCCACGAGGTAGCTCGTCAGCACCCAGGTGATCTGATCGGGGGTGGCCTCAAGCTGCCCTGCCATGTGCGGCAGGGCGACATTGACGATGGTGGTGTCGAGTACCTGCATCACGGTCGTTGCCATGACCGCGATCGTGACCAGCAGACGTTGTCTAGGGCTCACGGCCCGGTTTCAGGGGCGGGCGGATTGGCGATGCATACGAGGATACTGCACTCCGACAGGTCGAGAAGCGTTACACCCACGGATCCCCGCCACCAGCGCGCGAATGCCGACTGTGTGCGATGGCCAAGCACGATAAGGTCAACCTGAAGGGTCTTCGCGGCACGCGCGATCTCGTCTATGGGTTCGCCCACGGCCACATGCCCACGCGCCTTTATGCCGCGCTCGTTCAGCTGGGTGACGCCCTCGTGCAGGATCTCTTCGATGTGCCGCGTCTGCTCGGCAAACGGGGCGTCCGTCGACAAGGACTCGCCCACGATCGATGTGGCGCTCGTGCGGACTACGGCAAGGAGGTGGACGAAGGCGCCACAGGCGCTCGCCAGTTCCGCCCCCTGCTGGAGCGCGGTATGGCCCTCGCGGGTACCGTCATAACAGAGGAGCATGGTGCGAAAGACCATGGGCGTCTCCGTCAATGCTTGCGGGCCTTGCGGAAAAAGACCGTGACATTCGCACTTGTCCCGATCCGGAGTGGCCAGCGGGGGTTCGGGTGCAGGATCAAGACCCGCACCGGGACGCGTTGCGTGACCTTGACCCAGTTCCCGGTGGCGTTCTCCGGCGGGAGGAGCGAGAAGGCCGTACCGCTCCCGCCACTGATGCCCACCACTTTACCGCTGAAGCGGTGATTTGGGTACATGTCGATATGGATGTGGGCGCGGTCACCCACGCCCATGTGGCCAAGGGACGTCTCCTTGAAGTTGGCCGTCACCCAATACTCGCGGCTCGCGATAAGCGCAAACAGCGGCGTACCGGCCTGCACGTAGGTCCCGGGCCGCAGGCGCATGTCGCTCAGGTAGCCATTGGTCGGCGCACGCACTAGGCAGTAAGAGAGATTGAGACGCGCGCGCGCAAGCGCGGCCTTGGCCGCGGCCAGGGCCGCGCGGTCGGCCTTGACCGTGGCCTGTGCCGTCTCCGAGGCCTGCGATGACAAAAAGTGATGCACGGCCATGCGTTGCGTGCGGCCGCTGATGGCCTCGGCATTGGCGAGCAGGGCCTGCCGTTGCTGGACCGAGGCACGCGCCGCCGAAACCGCGATCTGGTAGGGGTGCGGGTCGATCTGGAACAGGCGCTGGTGGGCGTGAACCGGGCGATTGTTGTGGACGAACACCCGCGCCACCGGACCCGCGACCTGTGCGGCTATCGACACGACGTGCGCGCCCACGTAGGCATCATCCGTACTCACATAGTCCTGCAGGCTGCGCCAATACACGTAGGCGCCGTAGAGGAGCAAAATGGCGATGAAGGCGAGCAGGGCTTTTTGCCGGAGCAGGCCGCGGGCTATCTGCGACAGACGGGACATAAGGGGCAGGACCTGTTTTTAAGTCTTAAAGGGACAATAGCCGGTCACGGATTTTTTTGAGGGCGGCGGTGCTTGTGGTCACTTCCTCCGCGCTCAGGTTTGCTAGAAGTTCGCGGCTCAAGTCCTCAGCCATTTCGGTGATGGGCCGCATCAACGCGCGCCCGCCCTCGCATAGATGGACGGTCTTGCTACGGCGATCGTGAGGCGATTCCCGCCGCTCGACTAGGCCATCGGCGGTCAGACGGTCCAGTAAACCCACGACCGTCGGTGCCTCGACCCCAAGGCGCGACGCAAGTTCGGCCTGCGTGCAATCATCGCTGCAGGCAATGTGGACCAGCATGCGCCATTTGGCCTGGCTTAAACCAAGCGGCCGCAACCGCCGGTCCAGCTCGGTCCTCCACAGCCGCGCCGTCTCGTGGAGTATCCCCGCAAACGACTCTTGAGGAAGCCCCATTGCCCGCCCCTTCTTGACCTAACTATTAGGAGGCTAACAGATTCTGGCCCTGTCGTGCAAGGGGTATGGGCTCAGGTGGCGGTTTTGTCTTTTTTGATGAGGGCGTAAGCGGAGTGATTGTGAATCGATTCGAAGTTCTCAGATTCCACGGTGTAGGCGTCGACCCGTGGGTCGGCATTCAGGGCGCTGGCGACCTCGCGCACCATGTCTTCCACGAATCGCGGATTATCGTAGGCGCGCTCGGTGACGAATTTCTCATCCGGACGCTTCAGCAGGCCATAGAGCTCACAGCTCGCCTTTTTTTCCACGAGATCGATCAGATCCTCGACCCACACGAATTGATTAGTCCTGACCGACAGGGTCACATGCGATCGCTGATTGTGCGCGCCACGCTCGGAGATCTCCTTGGAGCATGGGCACAGGCTCGTGACCGGGACCACGACGCCGATGGTGGTGACGCCGTGGCCCTTGCGGATCTCGCCACGAAAGCTCACCTCGTAATCCATGAGGCTGCGTACGCCCGAGACCGGTGCGGTCTTGGTCACGAAATACGGGAAGGTCATCTCGATATGGCCGGCATCGGCCTCCAGGCGCCGGGCCATCTCCACCAGCATATCCTGAAAGGACTCGACCGATATCTCGGTCTCGTAGCGGTTCAAGATCTCGACAAAGCGCGACATGTGCGTGCCCTTGAAGTTATGGGGCAGCTCGACATACATGTTGAAAAGCGCGATGGTGTGCTGTTCGCCCTGACTGCGATCCTTGACCCGCACTGGGTGACGGATGTCTTTGATGCCAACCTTGTCTATGGCGATCTGACGCGAGTCGGCACTGTTTTGCACATCGGCGATACAGTCGGCTCGCGCACCGGGAGGCGGTGCAGCGATCATAGCGGGACCTTAATCCTGAGTAATCTAGTCAACGATTTACTATTCTAGGCCGATTCCGAGGTCCGGGCAAGCTCTGGCATGACATCCCGGATCTGCCGGACGATGCCGGACACATCGAGCCCGCAATCGGCCAACATCTGCGCCGGCGACCCGTGCTCAATGTAGCTGTCGGGCAGGCCGAGATTCAGGACCCGTACCGGTAGTTGCAGCTGCCCCACCAGTTCGCCTACGCCGCTGCCGGCGCCGCCGGCGACGGCATTCTCCTCGATCGTGACGAAGAGTTCATGGGAGCGCGCCAAGCGGATGAGCAGTGCCTCGTCCAAGGGCTTCACAAAACGCATGTTGACGACCGTTGCGTTCAGGGTCTCACCGGCGCTGAGCGCCGCGCCCAAGAGCGAGCCAAAGGCGAGCAGGGCAACGCGTGCCCCATTGCGGCGAACCTCGGCCTTGCCGATGGGTAGTGCCGTCATGGTCCGCTCGACGGCCACGCCAGGCCCACTGCCGCGCGGGTAACGGACCGCAGTCGGCCCATCGTGCCGGTAGGCGGTATAGAGCATCTGTCGGCACTCGTTCTCGTCGCTCGGCGCCATGATGACGAAGTGCGGCAGGCAGCGCATGAAGCTCAAATCGAAGCTCCCGGCATGAGTCGGTCCGTCGGCGCCGACGAGCCCGCCGCGGTCCACGGCCAGCATGACGGGGAGGTTTTGCAGGCTGATATCGTGCACGACCTGATCATAACCGCGTTGCAGGAAGGTCGAATAGATGGCGACTACGGGCTTTAAGCCCTCGCAGGCGAGTCCCGCGGCAAATGTCAGGGCGTGTTGTTCGGCTATGCCGACGTCGAAGTACCGGTCCGGGAAGCGCTCCGAGAACTCCACGAGCCCTGATCCCTCGCGCATCGCCGGCGTGATACCAACAAGCTTGGCGTCGTCCGCCGCCATGTCGCACAGCCATTCGCCAAAGATCTGGGTATAAGTCTTACCCGAGGCCTTGGTCTCCATTTTGCCGGTCTGCGGGTCGAAAGGTGTCACCCCGTGGTAGACGCAGGGGTCGCCCTCGGCGGGCGTATAGCCCTTGCCCTTGCGAGTCACGACATGGAGAAAGCGCGGCCCCTTCAGGTCGCGCATGTTTCTGAGCGTTGGGATGAGGCTCCCGAGATCGTGTCCGTCGATCGGGCCGATATAGTTGAAGCCGAGCTCCTCAAACAGCGTGCCGGGCATGATGATGCCCTTCATGTGCTCCTCGATGCGCTTGGCGAACTGAAACACCGGGCGCACGGTGCTAAGGACGGTCTTGCTGCCGCTGCGCACGCTCGTATACGCGCGCCCCGACAAGATGCGGGCCAGGTAGCTCGACAGCGCCCCGACGTTCGGTGATATCGACATGTCGTTGTCGTTCAAGATCACGAGCAAATCGGCATCCATGCTGCCGGCGTTGTTCAGGGCCTCGAAGGCCATGCCGGCGGTCAGTGCGCCATCGCCAATGACCGCCACCACCTGGCGCGCCTCGTTTGCCTGCTTGGCGGCCACCGCCATCCCCAGCGCCGCGCTGATCGAGGTGCTGGAGTGGCCGACACCAAAGGTGTCATAGGGGCTCTCCGAGCGCTTGGGGAAGCCCGATAGGCCATTGGCCTTGCGCAGCGTCGCCATGCGGTCGCGCCGGCCTGTAAGGATCTTGTGCGGGTACGTCTGGTGGCCGACATCCCATACGATGCGGTCTTCAGGCGTGTCGAACACATAATGCAGGGCGATCGTCAGTTCGACCGTGCCCAATCCGGCGGCCAGGTGACCCCCGGTGCGGCTCACGCTGTCAATGAGGTATTCGCGTAATTCCGCCGCCAATTGCGGGAGTACGCCCTCGGGCAGCCGCCGAAGATCGACGGGGGAATCGATGGTGCGCAAAAGCGCATGCCCAGTTTTTGTCATTCTAGTGATCCCGCTCGACGGCATAGTGGGCAATGGTCGCAAGGAGCCGACCATTATCTCCTAAAAACCGCAGACTGGCGAGGCCATCCTCGTAGAGGCCGTGCGCGCGCCGGCGCGCCTCGGCGACGCCCAGCACCGACGCAAAGGTCGCCTTGCCGGCCGCGGCATCGGCGCCTATGGTCTTGCCGACCACCATCGCCACGCCCTCGACGTCGAGCAGGTCATCTGCGATCTGGAAGGCCAGTCCCAGCGCCCGGCCGTAGTCATCCAGGGCGGCCGGAATCTCCGGGGCCGCGGTCAACGCCCCTAGTCGTACAGCGGCATGTATCAAGGCGCCGGTCTTGCGGCCATGACGCTCTTCGAGCATCTCTATGGTTGCGACCGGCCCGGCCTTGAGATCGAGGGCCTGTCCGCCGGCCATGCCGAGCGATCCAGAGGCCCGCGCAAGCTCTTCCACCATGCGGATCCGGGCGCGCGCTGACAGCATCTCGGCGGTCGCCAGGACCGTGAACGCCTGTGTCTGCAGGGCATCCCCCGCCAGCAGCGCGGTGGCCTCGCCGAAGGCCTTGTGGCAGCTCGGCCGTCCACGGCGCATGTCATCGTCGTCCATGCAGGGGAGATCGTCGTGGACGAGGGAGTAGGCGTGGATCAGTTCGACGGCCGCGGCCGCCGGGTCAAGCGCTGCAAGCGCCGCCCCCAGGGCCTCGCCCGTGGCATATACGAGGCACGCGCGCAGCCTCTTGCCGCCCCCGAGGGTGGCGTATCGCATGGCCTCATGGAGGTCCGTTGGCAATGTCTCCGCGGACGGCAGCGTGCGCGCCAGCACGTCCTCCACGCGGGCGCGGTAGCCCTTCAATTGATCTTCGGATACCACGTCAGCCGTCCTGTTCGCCCGCCTTGAAGGGCTCCACGCGGTAGCTTCCGTTTTCCGACACGAGGCGCTCCACACGCTGCTCGGCGTTTTTCAGGCCGGCCTCGCATAGCCGCGAGAGCTCCATTCCCCGCTGAAAGGTGGACAGGGCCTCCTCCAGCGATTGTTGACCGTTTTCCATCTGCTGCACGATTTGCTCAAGTTCGGCCAACGCGGCCTCGAAGTTGGGAAGCGGTGTGTTATCCGTCACAGGTCATCCTCATCTGTGGTTTGTCACCCTACTGCAACGACCCGGAACCGTCAATTGCGCAACGGGGACGCCGAGTCAGACTCGACCAGAGTTGATGGTTCGTTATAATGGCCCCATGGCAAACGAACACACCCCCCACAAATGGCAAGTACGGCGTCTGTTGCGCGCGCTTCCGTGGACCACCGTCGTGTGGATCGTTTTGGCGGTGGCACTGCTGTTTGGCATCGACTTCGCGGCGCATTATTATAAACTGGCGCCCGAGGAAGTCAGCATCCTGCGCATTCTGGTGGTGGCGCTCATTGGTTTGCGCGTCATCCATAATATTGAGGGGGCGCTGGCCCGGCACCGCGCGCATCGTCTGGAGCTGATGGCGCGCAGCGGACAGGGCTATCAGCTGGCCTGGCAGGATTCGGTCACCGGCATCTACCTCATTCGCCTGCTCCTCTATGCGGGCCTTGCGCTGATTGTCATCGTCGTCGTCGGCGGGACGTTCAGCGGGGTTCTCGTCGGGGGCACGATGCTCTCGGTCGTGCTCGGTGTGGCCGGCCAGTCGTTTTTCGGGAACTTCTTCGGTGGTCTCGCGGTGGCGCTCTTCAAGCCCTTCGATGTCGGTGACCATGTGCAGATCGTTGCCTGGCAATTCCCGATGATGCCAGAGACCTACCCGCACCAGCTGCGCGCGCAGGGTTACCGCGGCGTGGTACGCGATATCAATCTCTTCTATTCCGAGTTGCGCCTGGACGATGGGCAGCTCTTTCGCGTACCCAATGGCGTGGTCATCACTGGCGGCCTGATACGATCCCTGCCAAACGACTGGGCGCGCATTATCTTCCGGTTCGATGTGGCGGTGCCGGCCGATGCCTGCGATGCGGTGGGCAAGCTCGAGGAGGCGGCGCGGCGTCATTTCCGGCCGCGGCCCGAGGAGCCGGTACCCCCACCTGATTCCCCGCAGGCCGATGGCAAGCATGGGGCCGCGCCCCCGTTCGGCTGGAACCCTCCCGCGGTCCTGATTGCTGATATCTCGCTTGCCGCGTTAAGCATCGAGGTGCGCGCCTCCGTCCCGCAACACCTGCGCGATCGCGCCAAGGCGGATTTTTTCGCGGATATCCTGCCCATCGTGTATCCTGCGAAATCAGCCTGACGCCCGGCCCGCTCGTGGCCTGACAGCCGAATTAGCAAGTGAAACCCAAAAACTTCGAAGGAGTGTCGTAATCATGAATCTCGATCGAGTGGGCCCTGGCGACAAGGTCCCGGCGATTATCAATGTCATCATCGAGATCCCGGCACACGGGCCGCCGGTGAAATACGAGATGGATAAGGATACAGGCGCCATGTTCGTGGACCGGTTCATGAATACCGCCATGTATTACCCATGCAATTATGGCTATGTACCGCATACCCTTTCCGAGGACGGGGACCCCGTCGACGTCCTGGTGTTGACCCCCGTGCCGCTCATCAGTGGCTCGGTGATCAGCTGTCGGCCCGTGGCCATGCTCAGGATGACCGACGAGAAGGGGCCCGATATGAAGATCCTCGCGGTTCCCACCGACAAGCTCTGTGTGTCCTATCGCCACTACCACGCGCTTGCCGACATACCGGCCTATCTGCTCGATCAGATCAGCCATTTCTTTGCCCACTATAAGGATCTTGAGGCTGGCAAGTGGGTACAGATCGAGGGCTGGGTGGATGGAGATCAGGTGCATGCCGAGATCACAAGCGGTATCGAACGGTATCAGGCCTCGCGTCACAAGCCGCGTTTCTAGGGAGCGCCTGCGGGGTCTTGCGCTATTTGGTGGCAGGGCGCGATATCGGTCAACATTCGTCAGTAGTCGTTTATCCGCAAATCCGCTAGGAGCTGGCGAGGGAAAGGCAGGCCCATGGACAGACCGCGCCAGGCAAAACGCTTGTGCCGAAATCGGCACAAGCGTCTGAATCGAAAACCCGCGACGCTTTGGCGGGCATGGCCGGTGTTTCTCAGGTCGCGGTAGGAATGCCGATTTCTCGGCACCCCCCCGCACAGATCCGGACAGGCGCTGCTAACGCATCCGGCTCCCACAAGGTTGACGAGCTGGCGTTGGAGTATTCCCGCCAGTGCTTTGCAGACTCGCCGATCGACACGGTTCGGGGCGAGGATCTCGACGGTTTTGATGGTCTGCTGAAGGCCAACAAGGCGCGCTCGAAGTGGCTGGTCCTCTACAACAGCGCCACCCCGTCGGAAGGCCGCAAGCGCTTCACGATCGCGCATGAGTTCGGTCACTACATCTTGCACCGCCACCAGCAGGACCTGTTCGAATGCGGCGACGACGACATCGAGACGGGTGACAACAACGAGCGCGACATCGAGGCCGAGGCGGATCTGTTCGCCTCGGCCCTGCTGATGCCGCTGGACGACTTCCGGCGCCAAGTGGATGGACAGCCGATCAGCTTCGATCTGCTCGGCCACTGCGCCGACCGCTATGGTGTCTCGCTGACAGCCGCCGCCTTGCGCTGGACCGAGATCGCACCCAAGCGGGCGGTCCTCATCGCCAGCCGCGACGATCACGTGCTGTGGGCCAAGTCGAACAAGGCGGCGCTCAGATCTGGCGCCTACTTCGCAACCCGCAAGAACATCATCGAGCTGCCGCGTGATGCGCTGGCGCACAGCAGTAACGCATTGGCCGCCGGCCAGCAGCAAACGACACCGGCACGGCTTTGGTTTCCGCGCGAGCCGGAAACCATGATGGTCAATGAGATGATCAGGGACGCCGGCCAGTACGAATACACACTGACCCTGCTCCTGCTGCCGGAAGCCGAGTGGCAGGGAGCCCATCACGACGATGAGGAGTCGGAGGAGGACACCTACGATCGCTTCATCCGCAACGGCCAGTACCCGGTGCGATAGCTCATGGTGGATCGATCATGAGCGCCCACAAGTGGCAATTCGCTTGCCGTTTTCGCCGGCATGCCTTTGGCTGGCGGTCCGACACGCCGGTGCAGCGGATCAAGGAAGCCATCACGGAGATCAAGCAGGTCGCCCGCAAGGAGCCGGTGCTCGCAGCTGAAGGAGCCATCACCCTGCTGGAAAAGCTCTCCCGAGCGCTGGAACAGGTAGACAGTTCATCGGGCGCACTGGGTTCAGCCGTCAACAAGGCCATCGATACCCTGGTGCCCATCATCGTCAAGGCTGACGTCGAGCCGAAGCTGCGACAACGCTGGCTCGAACGCTTGTGGCAAGCGCTGCAGGACGACGAGATGCCCTACATCGAACTGCTTGGCGATTACTGGGGTGAGTTGTGCGTGACGCCGGAACTGGCGGCGCACTGGGCCGATGAGTTTCTGCCGCTTGTCGAGCATATCTGGAGCCGGACTGCGTCCGGCCACGGATTCTTCAAGGGCACGAGTGCTTGCCTGGCATCGATGTACGCGGCAGGCCGTCACCAGGAACTGTTGGCGTTGCTCGACAAGGCGCCGTTCAAGTGGTGGCACGATCGGCGCTGGGGTGTGAAGGCGTTGGCAGCGATGGGCAAGAAGGCGGAGGCGATCCACTACGCCGAGGAGTCGCGCGGTCTCAATGATCCTGGCTGGCAGATTGCCCAAGCCTGCGAAGAAATCCTGTTGTCCTCAGGCTTGCTCGACGACGCCTACCGCCGCTATGCCATCGAGGCAAATCAGGGCACAACGAATCTGGCGACGTTTCGCGCCATCGCCAAGAAGTATCCCCATAAGCAACCGGAAGAGATCCTACGCGACCTGGTAGCCAGTACGCCTGGCAACCAGGGCAAATGGTTCGCTGCTGCGAAGGATGCGGGCCTGTTCGATGCGGCGATCGAGCTGGCCACGCGCAGCCCGACCGATCCGCGCACGCTGACGCGCGCTGCCCGTGATTACGCCGAGAGGCAGCCAGCATTCGCGCTCGCCGCAGGTCTCGCCGCGTTGCGCTGGATCTCTCTTGGACACGGCTATGAGATCACCGGCGCTGATGTGCTCGATGCTTATTCGGCAGTCACGCAGGCGGTAGCGAATGCGGGTGTTCCAGCACAGCAGGTCAACGAGCAGATCCGAGACATGATCGCCAGCACCCAGCCCGGCAGTTCGTTGATGAAGACGATCCTCACCCGTCATTTGTCGAACTGACAGGGAACCGCTTTTCGCAGCAACCCGCATCGGTTCGCACGACTCCGAAACTCCCTCATGGTGTCGGCGGCAGTCCATCCGGACAATTTCACTGCATGTGAGTTTGACGGAGAGGACCGCCACCGATGCATCAAATCAACCATCTACCACCGGAGCGGATGACGCCGGAACAGCGTCGCCACGAGATCGTGTCGTTGGTGGCCAACGGTCTGGCACGCCTGCGTATCACCGGCATAGAACAGTCCGCAGCCAGGGCAGAAGCGAGCGGGTTTGAGCTTGGCTTCTCTGGCAACCAGCGCGTTCATACAGACCCCGTCAACAAGACAACTACGGAGTCGAAATGAGCACGCAAACACCATCGTTTACCACGCCGCCATCGGTGGCGGCGCAGATCGCCAGGTTGCCCGATATGCCGATGGCAGAGATCCGGGCACTCTGGCAGAAACTGGTCGGTGGCGACACGCCCACCCACAACCGGCAGTTCCTCGAACGCCGGATTGCCTACCGGCTGCAGGAGCTGGAGTTCCGCAAGGTCGATGCCAACCTGCTGGATCGCAACCAGCGTCGCATCGAATCTCTGGTCGAAACCGGCAAGGTCAAAAACGCGACCGTGATTACCGTCCAGCCGCAGGCACCGTGCTGGTCCGCGAATACAAAGGCGTCGAGTACCGCGTGATCGCAACCGCCGACGGCCAGTATGACTTCCAGGGGCGCATGTACCCGAGCCTCTCGATGATCGCCCGCGAAATCACCGGTATGCGCTGGTCGGGGCCACTGTTCTTCGGCCTCAAGCCGCCATCCAATGCCAAGACCAAGCCCACCACCAAGAAGAGAGGTGGTCGATGAGCGAAGTCTTGAAGCGCCGCATGCGCTGCGCGGTCTATACGCGCAAGTCCACCGACGAAGGACTCGACCAGGAATACAACTCCATCGACGCCCAGCGCGACGCCGGTCATGCCTACATTGCCAGCCAGCGCGCCGAGGGCTGGATACCGGTCGCCGACGATTACGACGATCCGGCCTTCTCCGGTGGCAACATGGAACGCCCGGCGCTCCAGCGAATGATGGCGGACATCGAGGCCCGCAAGATCGACGTGGTCGTCATCTACAAGATCGATCGCCTTACGCGCAGCCTGGCGGACTTCTCCAAAATGGTCGAGGTGTTCGAGCGCTACGGGGTGTCGTTCGTGTCGGTCACCCAGCAGTTCAATACGACGACCTCCATGGGCAGGTTGATGCTGAACATCCTGCTGTCCTTCGCGCAGTTCGAGCGCGAGGTCACTGGCGAGCGCATCCGCGACAAGATCGCAGCCAGCAAGCGCAAGGGTATGTGGATGGGGGGCGTGCCGCCGCTGGGCTACGACGTCGAGAACCGACGGTTGGTGCCCAACGAGCGCGAGGCCAAACTGATCCGGCACATCTTCCAGCGTTTCGTCGAACTTGGCTCCAGCACCGCACTGGTCAAGGAGCTGAAACTGGATGGCGTGATGTCGAAGGCGTGGACCACACAAGACGGCAAAGTCAGGGAAGGCAAGCCGATCGACAAGAGCCTGGTGTACAAGCTGCTCAACAACCGTACCTACCTCGGTGAACTGCGCCACAAGAAGCAGTGGTACCCGGCCGAGCATCCGCCGATCA
>JAKBUS010000109.1 GCA_021841585.1 Pseudomonadota bacterium
AGCGCCTCGATGCCAGACTGTCTCGGCTGCACGGCAAGTGTTCGCCTGAAGAGATCGCCGCCCGACGCGGCCGGGCCTTGCGGAATTTTGTGCGCCGGCAAACGGCCTGGGAATTCCGCGCACGGGTTTAAGGGGGTCGCCCCAACATCGGAGAAGGTTGTCGTAAGTTACGACCATACGTTGCGGGGCTTTATGTTGCCATCCGCCGCAGTCAGTCGTCTACATCCACGGATCACCCGCGAATTTGAGCTGGCCCAGTCTGACGATGGTAACGATAACCATGGATCCCGCGTGCGATCCTGTGCTGCTCACCGCGCTGCGGTGCGTGAACTCACGCTATGGTATCCCACCATCACGGTTTGACAAGATCAGACTCGACCACCCAGAAGCCACCCTCGCGCTTAGCTTGCGATGCGCGCATAGACTTTGGGGGGAACAGGGACGAACACGGCAAACTCGCCCGCGTCTGCGGATGACGTCACAGTGACGCATCGCGGGCCCACGCCACAGCGGCGTGGACGCAACGTCACACCAATCACGGTGCCCACCACCAGGGCGCGGGCCACGAAGCCGAAGTTCACAGTGAACACCCGCTGACCGTCGCGCCCTCCGCTTTTCCTTCTGCGGCGGCTATAAGTTGGTAATCTTGTTCGTCAAGTATGCTGCGAACAATGATGTCGCTACTTGATACATGGTTCTGATCCCGACGTTTTTGAAGTCTCTCTGAATGGTTGACCATACCTTATTGTTTCTAAGTGCTTCCAGAAACCCGTGCCCGTTGGCCGTTAGCCTGAGTGGCATCACTGACCAAGAGTTGAATCCACCAATTCCAGCATACAGGCCAAATCCAGCATCGCCATCCTCTCTTTCGATCAGGCCCATATCATTAAGCAGCGCCATGTGAAAAATGAAATTCGAAGTATCAGCGTCATAGCTAAAACCAGCTCTGGCTAAAGCCTCAATATCAGTTGTAGGCTCTGGAGAGTCCTCGAATGCTTCAAGGAGGCCTTTCAAGTAACCGTGATCAATCTTCATATTTCACGACTCATTTACAGGGCCAGGGGAAGCTGGCTACGCGCCACAGCGACCTTGCGCTGCCGTAAAGTCTCCGCCGGCCCCTCGCCCTCCTTTGCGCCAGCACGCGCTCCCACACGCACGTAGCAAGTAGGTGTCCTTGTTCGAGACCGCATGGCGCGCGTGAATTTCAACACGGCCGCGGAAGACCGACAGGTCCGCTTGCACGACCCAGAAGTGGCCCGCGCAACGGGACGCAAACCCTGGAACGGCGCGGTCATGCTGGCACTTTCTGCAACGCACGCACGGCCGGCTGTTTGTGCTGCATGGCAACCCATAAATCATAGTTCGCCTGCAGATTGACCCAGAGCCGGGCCGTCCCCACACCGGCCTCCTCGAGGCGCAAGGCCAGATCCGGACTAATCCCGGCCTTGCCATTCAATACCCGCGACAGCGCCACCCGCGACATGGACAGCCGCTCCGCAGCTTCTGTCACGGAAAGATCAAGAGGCAAGAATACCGTCTCTTTCAGAATTTCGCCTGGATGGGGATGAGTATGGATCATGGTATACGCTCTCAGTGATAATCTTGGTAATCGACCAGTTCAACGTCGGCACCGATAAAGCGAAAAGTGACTCGCCAATTGCCGCTTACCCAAACCGACCAGTGCCCTTTCAAGCTTCCTTTGAGAGGATGAAGCTTAAGCCCCGGCTGATTTAAATCTCGCGGCCCCGATGCGGCATCGAGCAACGCCAGGATCACCCCAAGCCGCCTGGCGTGGGCCGCCTGGATCCCCCGCGTGGCGCCGGTGCGGTAAAAGGCCTGAAGGCCCTTGTGCCGGAATCCCAAAATCATAAGTTGCAATTGTATCGCGCTACGATACGCAATACAACCACACCACAAACCCCAATCCGCCAGGTAAGTCCGTGACGGCCACCGCCGTCAGGTGCGGGTGCAAGGCGGTAGTGGAGCGCACACAAACGCGCGCAAGCGGAGAAATCAGGCTTGCATCTTCACAGACCTGGCGGCTTTTGTAGGCTGTGGATGCGTGAGATAACGCGACTGAAAGGTACAAGATAGGAGACGCATATGCAGAGAACAGCAAAACGCCTGACCGCGCGGGCGATGGCGGCGGCCGCCAAGCGCGCCAGACGCTACGAGGTGGGGCAGCTACCACTGCCGGACCCGACGCCAGGGCCCGCGCGGAGAGGCCCATTCAGCGCCAACCCAGGCCAGCGGACGCACCGAGGTAGGAGAGACAACTATGAATCCGCAGGGCCGAGCCAATAAGCCAGTGGGCGGCACGCGCGCCCTGCTTCGGGCCTTGGCGCGTCAGGAGCTCGTCCTGTACTACCAGCCCCAGGTGGCGCTTACGGATGGGCGCATCCTCGGTGTCGAGGCGTTGTTGCGCTGGCAACACCCGAAGCATGGGGCGATCCTGCCAGAGACGTTCATCGCACTGGCCGAGAAAACCGGACTCATCATGCCGATAGGCGAATGGGTCTTGCGCCAGGCATGCGCCCAGATGCGTGCCTGGCACGAGTGCGGCTTTACCGGTCTGCGCGTCGCGATCAATCTGTCTGGACGCCAGCTCGAGCGGCCTGGCCTCGTAAAGATGGTACGGGGCATCCTGATCGAAACCGGTCTTGCACCCCATGCGCTCGAGCTCGAAATCACCGAGACACACCTGATACGGGATCACGGCACGGACGAAGCAGTTGCGGCCATGGAAGAACTTCAAACCCTTGGCGTGGCCTTTGTCATCGACGACTTCGGCACGGGGTATGCCTCTCTCACCTATCTCAAGCGTTTTCCGATTCAGGCCCTCAAGATCGACAAATCGTTCGTGCGAGGCCTCGGCTCCGATCCCCATGATGCGGTCATTGTTCAGGCCACCATCGCCATGACGTGCGGTCTGGGTATTCGGGTCATAGCCGAGGGCGTGGAAACAGCCGCGCAGGCTGTGTTCCTGCGTGCCTACGGATGTGACGGTGCGCAAGGTCATTACTTCGGCAAACCGGAATCCGCAAAGGACATGACTGAACGCCTGCGGCACAGGCCTCTGGTTGTGATGCCGACGAACCATGCCTTTTTGGCGTAAGAATGCGTGAATGGAGGACTATAGATCGAAACACTCTACATAGGGTGCATACCCGTCAAAGTATCCGTTTATTACCCAGTAATACTGCCCTTGGGCATTGGGACCGGCCACCGGATAGACATGCACGTTATTGCCGCTGTATTTGCCTCCAAAACCTCCGAGCGACGAGCCGGCCTCGTAGCAGACATTGGCCCAGGTGATGCCAGATGGCCCGCCATATTGCGCGTCCCACACGAGATACGACGTGGCCGCACCCATGACCTGCCATGTACCGTTTTCGCACATCAACGTTTGCCCGCTGCCGTTGGCGTTCGCTGCCACAGAACCGTTGGGGCCGCACCCCCACCCGACATTGGCCGCCCCATTCGCCGTGCCGAGTTCCATCTGGTCACCGGCGTAGACCACACCCCCGCTATTCAGGTACGCATTCAAGCCACCGTTCGTTCCCGTGCCCAGCGTCCCGTTGGCACTGACATTCTGGGCGTTCGTTATGTTGTTGGCACCCATGTCGAGATTGGTCTGCATGGTGTTGAGCTGTGGCTCACCCGGTACCGCAGTGCGATAGAGATAGTCGCTCTGTAGCTGGCCATTGCTGTAGTTGATGAGCGACGCCACGTGCCCCGCCCCTGGGTCCGTGTAGTCGGTAAGCGACACCTGCCAGGACCCGAACGATCCCTGAGCCGTGCCGTTGGCCTGCACGGACCCCCCTGAACCCCCCTCCTCCGCGCCGATGCGCGGCGTCTCCGCGGGCTGGATTGGCACTCCGCCTTGCGACAATACGAGCGCCTGCAGGTCGCCGGGCGATGGTTGCAGAACCTGCACCTCCCAGGTCTGCTGGTAGGGGTTGGTCTGCCCGAATCCCGCAGGCAGAAATCCCGTATTGACGAGCATCGGCACGGTGATCGTGGCGGGCGTCGTGGCCGTTGCCGTCCCCTCGATCGCCGCGGCATACGTGGTGATGTAGCCTTTCGCCGCGTGCGTCACGTCACGCATCTGGCGCGCGGCCACCAGGCCGATCATCATCTGATTGTTTTGTTGGATACCGTAGATCAGTGCCGGCGTGATAAGCGCGATGGCGATAAAGGCAAAGGCGAGCATGATGGGCATACGAGATCCTCAGGATGTGGGGCGGAC
>JAKBUS010000110.1 GCA_021841585.1 Pseudomonadota bacterium
ATCTTGGCCTCGTCCGTGGCCATCGCCGCGGACTTGCCGCGAGCCTCAACAACGTCTCGGTCCAGATGCCACGCGCCGTGGGGCCCGTATTCGCGGGCCTCCTCTATCATGCCGGCTTTCTCGCACTCCCATTCTTCATTGGTGGCGGCTTCCAGGCTGTCTATCTCATCCTCTACCGTCGCCTGTTTCGGGATTCGCCATCAGTACCGCTCACCTCCCCTTCCGAATAACCATTAAGCGAGATTACCAATGGTGACCTCAACCCGTGCAAGTGGGTAAGCTTCTTCGAAATGACGCGGTTTGTGGGTATGCGCCAGGACGCCCGTACTAACATCTTGCGATGATTCATTCCGTGTTTTGACAAAACAACGCCGACCAGGCGAATCCGGCTGGCATTGTCAGCCGCATGGCCGGTAACCCTTGTCCGAGCTACTACTCCACCGGCGACGTCTTGGACGGCGATATGGGCCGTGCGGCCCACAATGCGCGATTCGGATGTTATCGCTTTGCAAGCGCGCGTCGGAACATGCATGGTCGCCCACGCGCCCTTGATCTCGGCTTATGATCTTACTGTGAAGCGGTGAGATGCTGGCTGCCGTCCCGCGGACGATTCATGCACTCATTACCGGCCGCATGGATGGTTCCGCGGGCGCCGCGCCAGAACGCAAAGACATGAGGCGTAGGCCCTTCGCGCGCGTATAGCGCCTGCTCGGCAAGCCTCTCCTTGTTTGAGGGGCCGCAAGATACTTGACCCGCATAAGCGCGCGGACTATTGTGTACGTTCACGTACACGTAAGATTATGTGCGTGAACGGTCGTGACGGATGGCACCGAGAGGCCTGTGTAGCCGCCGCAGTCGTCCGATACAACCATGACACGGAGTGTGTTCGCCGGAGGAAACCGATATGTCCGATTACGATAAAGCGCTTGATGCCCGCGGGCTCAACTGTCCATTACCCATTCTCCGAACGAAGAAGGCCTTGACGGACCTCTCGCCTGGTCAAGTTTTACAGATCGTGGCAACAGATCCGGGGGCTATCAAGGATTTCCAAGCTTTTGCCGTGCAGACCGGCAACGAATTGATTGCATCCCATGAGGGCAATGGGGAGTTCGTTTTTTTACTACGGAAGAAGCCTCACCAATAGAGCGGCGCAGCCGGATGGAGGCTCACCATGGAGACGAAATCGATGTCTTGCGTAAAGGTCCTAATCCACGTCGACGAAGAGCTTGATGAGATGCGTATGCGTTGCGTGTCCGAGTACTTGATGAAGATACCGGGGACCGCGGAGGTCGCGTACGACGCGCAACGAAGCCATCTGTTGTTGGCAAGTTACGATCCCACGACGGTATCCGCCGAAACCTTGTTGCGGTCGGTAGGAACACAGGGTTTGCGCGCGCAACTGGTCGGATTGTAAGGGCTTGGCTCGCCCCCAACGCGCGGGGTCCGGGGATGGCTTGGCGAAGACCTTGAAGATCGGCGAAGCGGCGCGCATCCTCAAAACTACGCCGCGGACGCTGCGTTTCTATGAGGAGCTGGGCCTGCTTGCGCCCGCGCGCAGCGTAGGAAAGACTCGCTGTTATACGGCGAGCGACCTCTCCCGCCTCCACGCGGCCTTGAGCTTAACGGAGCTGGGCATCGGCCTGCGCGCCGTGATCGCACTGGCTCATGCTAGGCCCCGTAGCCGCACGGGGGGTGCGGCAAGTCGCAAGGTGGACCGTCTTTTCGCCGAAATGCGACGCGACATTGAGGCAAAGAAGGCTCAATGCGAGACGATCTTGCACCAGATCAATGCCGCCGAAGCCTTGGTGCGCCAATGTTTTGGTTGCCAGGAGCCGCCGCGGCACGATAGGTGCCGCGCTTGTCCCGTGGCACGCCATGTCGACGATGTGCCACTCTTACAGCTTGTTTGGGACCAAAACGGCCCGGACATGCGACCCTGAGTCGAGGCTGAGCGGGCTGATCCGGGGGGCTGCGATTGACGAGCCACGTGGCGGGTTTTGCGGCCGCGGTTTTGACACTATCGGTGTCTCCCGCCGCTACGCCATTCGCTGGCGCTCCCTTCCCTACGCCTATCCCGGCACCCTCCTTGACCCTGTACCGGGGTACGGACCCTAGACTCGTCGCATCAAAAAACTGGCGGGTCCTACAGCCATGACCGATCAGACCATTGAAATTCCCGTGACAGGCATGACCTGCGATCATTGCGCGGCGACCATCGAGAAGGCCTTGACAGCCTTGCCCGGTGTTAAGGCTCGAGTTTCCTATCCGAAGGCGACCGCCACTATCGAAAGCCTGGGTCGCACCGCTTTGCCGGAGATCGTTCAGGCCATACAGGCGGCCGGATATGGCGCATCCCTTCCGTATCGTGCGTCGGTGCCGATAACCAAAGAAGGCCTTCGCGACGGGCCGCATGTGGCTATTATCGGCAGCGGCTCGGCGGCCTTCGCGTGTGCCATTCGTGCCGTCGAGCGGGGGGGGGCGCGTGACCATGATTGAAGGCTATACGGTCATCGGCGGGACCTGCGTCAATGTGGGTTGCGTACCGTCCAAAATCCTGATTCGGGCGGCGCAAGCGGCCCACGATCAAGCCGCCCCGCGCTTCGGCGCCATATCGACCCATACGCCCGTGATCGACCGCGCGAACCTGGTGCGCCAACAACAGGCGCGAGTCGAGGCCCTGCGACAGGCCAAATATCAGGATATCATCGACAATAATCCCGGCATCACCCTCAAGCGCGCGTACGCCCGCTTCGTCGACGCGCACACGCTTAGCCTAAAAGACAGCGCAGGCGCCGAGGAACTCCTTACGGCCGAGCGCTTCCTGATCGCCACAGGTGCCTCGCCCACAATTCCCGATCTGCCTGGGCTTTCCGAAACCCCGTTTTGGACCTCAACCGAGGCCCTGGTAGCGACTGAGCCGCCCCAACACCTCTTGGTCTTGGGGGCCTCGGTAGTCGCCCTCGAGTTAGCGCAAGCATTTCGGCGGCTGGGTTCAGGTGTGACAATCCTCGCCCGCAGCCGCCTGCTCTCGCGTGAGGACGCGGATTTGGGCCGAGGACTGCAGGCGGTCTTTGAGGAAGAAGGGATACGCGTGATGACGGATACTTCCTTGAGTCGTGTCCGCTACGAGGCTGGCAGCTTTACCTTAACCACATCCCAAGGCCCTGTCACCGGAGACCGGCTGCTCGTGGCGGCGGGCCGCACGCCCAATACCGGTTACCTGAACTTGACCCAAGCAGGCGTGCAGACAAACAGCCACGGCGCCATCGTGGTCGACGACCACCTGCGCACGAACGTTGCCCATATCTATGCCGCTGGCGATTGCAGTACCCTCCCCCAGTTCGTCTACGTCGCCGCGGCCGCCGGTACACGCGCAGCCATAAACATGACGGGCGGGGATGCCGCTCTCGACCTCAGCGTCATGCCCGCCGTAGTCTTTACGGATCCCCAAGTGGCTACCGTAGGCCTCAATGAGGACGCGGCGCGCGCCCAAGGTCTGGCAGTGGACATTCGCAGCCTGCCGCTGGAAAACGTCCCGCGCGCGTTGGCGAACTTCGATACACGAGGCTTTATCAAGCTCATCGCCGAACGCTCTTCTGGTCGCATACTCGGCGCCCAAGTGTTGGCGTCTGAAGGTGGCGAGATCATCGAGACAGCCGCTATCGCAATCAGTCGCCGGATGACCGTCAATGAGCTGGCCGACCAGCTTTTCCCCTACCTGACCATGGTCGAGGGCCTGAAGCTTTGCGCCCAGACTTTCACGAAGGACGTGAAACAATTGTCGTGCTGCGCGGGCTAACGAGCCCCGGGAGATGCCAGGAATGGGCGCGCCGCCTCGGATGATTATAAGATAAGGTCTCGTTCTACAAACGATTAGGCGGCGGATCAATATAGGGTATCTCAAACGACCGAGCCATGGAGAGCGCAGCGAGGGCGAGGAGCCCGCGGGACCAGCCGTTCGGCCGGCAATGGGCGTAGGGTCCGGGCGGGTGGCCGCAGGCCACCTAGCTAAGGACATCGATACGCCGTCCATTATTGTGGGCGAGCCTCTTGTGCGCCGGAAACCGGCCATGCGGCCGGCAATGAGCGCACGGCTCGCCCGCAGGATGGCCGCGGCCGTGCCGAAGCGGGAGCGAAGGCACAAAGAGTGCGCTGAGACCGAAGGCGCGAGGGCGACTGGGA
>JAKBUS010000111.1 GCA_021841585.1 Pseudomonadota bacterium
GTGCTATCACGAAGTGGGACACTCAAAGCCGTCGAGAGGATGCCGCTCGATGGGCTTACATAGGATCGTTAGCAAGAGAGCATGTGAATCGGATGGCCGACCTTTTTCTGAGACTAATAGCAGATCAACACCAGAAGCCGAGCAAAGAGGCGATGCTGTTAGCTGGAATGGCCTTTGTCATATCGTTGAGTAAGCATGAGGACCTGATTGCGCAATATATCGGTGGTGTCGTATGTGGACTGCGGGTTCAACGGGGCAAGACAATCTGGCCCGACGATCTAATTATTGTCCAGCACCGAGACGGCTTTAAGTCGATTGAGGGCCTCATTTCTGTCCATGCGCGGGAAGGCACTGTATGCATCAACTCAACGTATCACGGGGCCACCGGGTCGATCTTCGTAAATAAGCACTCGGACACGCGAATCGCCGACGTAATGCGAGCTTGGAATCAGAAGTGGCTTCCATATCTGAAGGACTATTTAGGCAAACATTTTAAGACCTGCACCCGCTGGCTGTTTATAAATCTCGATCGCCAAGTATTCCTGGTTTTTGTAGTTCACGGGCACTTGGAGCAGGCGAAAAACATGTTGCATTTCGAATCGAAAAGGAACGGTGACTACGCGTTCGTGATGGGTTCGGAATTGTTGAAAATCGTGCTCCGCGAGGCGCCCTCCGTTGGCCAAGACCTACGTATCCTCGAAGTGGTAATCGTCGGCGAGGCTTTGCCGGATGGAATGATCCAAACGCCATAAGATTCTACGGGGGCACTTTCGAAGCTCGCCACATGCAGGGCCGAGGTCCAGCAGCAGGGCGCCATCTCGATTCGCGATGAAGTGCCGAGCGCGCGGTCACAGTGCATCCATTGAATACGTAAAGGTGCCACACCCGAGATTGTTCCGCCCGCCCGTGAGCTGGATCTGTCGGCTTTGTCCCGCCGGTAAGATGAACGTGATTGAGAACGGGAAGTACATCGTGATCGGGTTGTAGCTGCCGCCGCCTTTCGAATAGCTCGCATTCTGCGCGAGTTGAGCGTCCCCGAGGCCGCCGTGAGCGTCAGCACACCGGTGTTCGAGCTCGATCCGGTGCAGCCGTTCTGGCCGATGCCGGCGGATGCGCCCACGACCACCAATTGAGTGGTAGTTCTCCGTCGGCAGATTGACGGTCAGAGGTGTTGATGCCGTACTGGATGCAGCGATATCGATAGTACCGATAGCCGCAGCAGCCCCAATAGGAGTATGTCACGGGGCTTTGCGTGCAGCACGTCGGGCTGCCGGTCAGTTGGCCCATATACGGGCCCGAGCAATTCTCCGGCTTGCCGAGCGCGATGGGGTGTATTTCGAATCAAAAGCAACCTCGGGATTGTGCTAGGCGATCATCGCTTTGATGCCGCCCCATGACACCTATGACGTAGCACGACTGACCGTCGGCTCACACCATGGCGCTGGCCATGTGTATGACCGTTACGATGTGCATGGCGAGCAACCCACCCGTGATACGGGTCAGGGAATGTCCCAGGAGCGACGGATCCTGCCCGGCGCGCTTGAGATAGATCAGACCGTTCACAAATCCGATGAGCCCCACGATCCGCACGATGGTCATCCCCATGATATCGACCGACGACAGGGTCGAGACCCCCTGCGGAGTCGCATAGGCCAGCGGATTGGTGACACCGCTCCCGAAGAACGTGGCCGACATGCTGCCGATCGTGGCGTGCAGGGACAGGAGGAGGATGCCGACGAGCGCCGACATCGCGATGGCGCCGAGCCCTCCCTGCTGGCCTTGCCCCTGGTGGCGGACCAGGGCGATGAGGGCGAATACCAGCATGCCGAACCCGATCAGTTCCGAGATCAGGATGAGGGGCTGCCACCACATCGCCAGCTGCGATGTCACGGTCGAGGCGTGAAATCCCGACAGCGGCCCCGCCAGACTGGAGGACAATCCGCCCATACTCAGGGGAGCCTGATGGCGGGCAGCGGGATCCGCCCCGCGCTCGTCCGCACCGACAGGTTTGCCGCGTCGATCGCGAGGATCTTCACGCCCCCGAAGGCGTGTCCCGGCGTCACGACACGCAGCGCCCCCTGGCCGTTACGCAGGATGGCCGCGGAATTGGATACACCGATCAGGCGCCACCCCTGAAAGATCCGCCGGCCGGCACCCACGAGCCGCAACCGCTCCTTCAGGCGCGCCACCTCGAGGCGCAAGGTGTCACGGTCATCACTGAGCGCGCGGATCCGGCGCCACGCGGTGTCGCGCTGTTCACGCAGCCGCAATACCAGCCCGGCTGGCGCGGCGGCACGGGTCACGGGGTGACGCAGGCTCGCGCGTAACGCCTTGAGCTGTGTCAGGATCGATTTCAGCGTCTTCTGTTGCGCCGTCAGGTTCGCCCGCAGCGTCGCCGCAAGCGCCGTCGCCCCGCTACTCGTCACGCCCGGCGCCGTGCCGGCCGCGGCCGATGCGTTCATCGGCGAGCCGTCCCCACGGGAAGGCGCCAGAATCCCCTGACCCGGAAACGCGGTACCGCTTGCCACCGGGGCGGTCTCCGGGGCCACCACGGACGGGACGCCGTTGCCGCTCCCTGACGACGGCATGCCCCCTCCTCCGGTCTCCGCGAGCGGAGCGCCCGCAGGCACAACGGGCGGCGGCGCCCCCATGGCGACACCAGGAACGGATTGCGCGGAAGACGGGAACGGCGTCCCCGCCGGAGACGCGGGGGCCGTCCCCGCCGTTCCGTACGTGACCGGGGAAACAGGCTCTGTTTCGCCTTGCGCGACGGGCGACGCCTGTGCGGATGACATGGCGGGCCTGCGGGTCATGACCTGGCCGTTGGCCTCCCGGGCATGCAAAAAGGCCAGGATGGCCGCGATGGCCACCAGAGCACCTCCGCCCGCCAAAGCCCATACCCAGACCGGTGTGGCCGTCTTCGCCGGGGCGACCGGTGTGCGGCGGGCCTTCCTGGGCCGACGCTCTTCCTCGACCGTACCCTCGCCTCTCTCTTCCTCCCCGGCGCCCTCGTTCTCCTCGTACCCGTCCGCGGCATCTGGATCCAGGTCCGTCCCGCCCTCGCCCTCCACGATGGTTTCCTCGATCACATCGTAGTCGTCCTCACCCATATCTCTCACCTCTTGATGATCAGGATGGCCAGGGGCACACCGGGATCCAGCGTCACCGTGTTCGGCCGGTTGAAGTTCTGTTGCGCAATGCTGGAGAGCTGTGTACCGACCGTACCCGCCGCCACCTCGAGTTCCTGCAGGGGCGACAGGGTCGGCATCGCCGTCACGGTCCCCAGGCCGCTACTCACCACCGACGACCCGCTCTGCGCGATCGCCTGTCCATAGCCGGACAGAAAGCTCGCGGCGAGCAGCCCGCCCCAGCGCGACAGCAGGTGGCGGTTGACCGCGCTACGCACATCGGCCGCGGGAATGGACGGATCCACCCCGTAGCCGGAGATCTGGTAGGTGGTGCCGGCACGATTAGTGATGCTCGTGAACGTCAACACGAGAAAATTCCCTTTCTTCGCCATCGAGCCCAGCGCGATTGCGTTTTTCAAAGGCCCCGCCAGAATGGTGGCGCGCACGGGTCCCGGCGAATCCGAATCCAGCCGCAGATCATTTTCCGCGTAGAGCATCGCGCCGGGGCGCAGGATGGACAGGAGGTCCGCGGGTATTCCGGACGGAGTCGCAGGCGCCCCGCGCCGCGGCGCCCGGACCTTCCGCGCCAGCCCGGACACCGGCCCCTTCGGCGTCCGATGGACTCGAGGGGCGGCCGTGACCGTCGTCGACGCCGGCACGATGGCCGCGGCCGTCATGAGCCATGCGAGCCCTCGCTGGTCACGCTTGGCAAGCGCGGAACGGGCGGAGGCCCCGTTCGCGCCGTAGGGCGCCAGCCCTTGTCCTTGCGAGTTGCCGGCCATCGTGAGAGGCGGCTGTGGTTCCGCAAGCGCTGAGCTCACGATGGCCGGGACCCGCTTGGGGCTGGACACCGACAGGCTCAGCGGCAAGGTCGCGGCCGCCTTCGGCACGGGCGCGGGTATGTACGTGCCGCCGTGGGCCCGCGCCTCCCGCGCGCGCGCCGCTTCCTCGCGCAACCGCGCCGTTCGGTACGATGGC
>JAKBUS010000039.1 GCA_021841585.1 Pseudomonadota bacterium
TTGAGATTCGGTTGTCCTGATCCCTGTATTGCAGAAATCAACTTGTCCGAATCGAATCGCAATCGCCAATACAGCCACCGTGCATCAATAGCTGAAGACTTGGGCGCGCAGGCAAGCACTGCCTGATTTGTCGTGGCTTTAACTGTTAGCCAGCCCACGGCGCCTGCAGTGGCACCGTACATCGCAACAAGTGGCACATTGGCGGGCACCCATTTGGCTGATGATGCGGCTAAGCCAAGCTCGGTAATTGTCTCCTCGGTAGATGTAATGCTGCCCTTACCGAGTTCACCTGACTTAACCCAAAGAATGCCGCCCCCATACATCCCGGAGGCCGAACGCGGTGGGGTGCCGCCGGCGTATGTTTCACATATATCTCCAACTATGCGCTTCAGCAGTCCCCTAGCTAATCCCGGCAAACCGAGCGTTAATAGATCATGCAATAACCCAGCTTGGGCTTGATTGAGTTTTCCAATGAGTGTTTCCGTTTGCACGATAGAGAGATCAAGTTGCCGGAGCACGTATCCGATTCGACTCTGCTCAACTTGTGGAGGAAGCCAGATGGGAGAGTCATCGATTGCACCAATGGACAACCCGTATCGGGTAAGGCCGTTCGCCATTCGCGCAAAATATCCTGCCAGCCGGGCATGCCCTAGCTGCTTGCTCAGATAATCCGGATCGACAACCTCCTGGTTCGGGCGCAGCAACGCAAGGTGATAGCCGCAAACCAGATCGTCCGCCGCGTAGTCCACACGTGCAGGAATGCCGATATCGTAGGGTGTCTCGGAATCCTTGGTGATGATCACATCGCCAACCTGAAGACGGAACTTGTCGATTTCCGGTTGTGCTGCGGTGGCCTCCATGAACTCGATGTCTTGCGTGATGTAGTCGTTGTTGTAGACATCGGTGTAGTTGCACAGACGCACCGGCCGTTCTCCAGCCTTGGTGAGCTTGTCGACATTACTGAATTTGGTGTCCGCCACCGCGCGTAGCGGCACTTCCTTCCATCCAGCGGGTGGCCGTGCGGGCAAACGCGAATCCATCGGCATGGATTCAGAGCACATAGCCCAATCCTTGAAGCAGTCGGCCAACGCTGTCTCGCAGCGCCAGCTGCGTCTGCTGCATTTGATGCAGGGTAACGCTGTACTTGTCCCACAGCTTTTCGACGCAAACAACCAGCATCTGCCGCTTTCTTGCTAAAGCCCCATCCAATGATGCCTGTACCCGCTCCTCCAACAAGCGCAGCACCATCTCGGCAGTCTGAGCCTCGTTCATATCGTTGCAACGCTGGGTCAGGGTGTCGAGAAACTGGTTCAACAGTTCCCGATAGCGGGCGCGGGTGGCGGCGAGATTGGCCTTGATGGTCTCGTAGGGCTCAAGCTCGGTTTGCAGCGCGGCGATCTGGTCGAGCGTAGACGCAAGCTGAACCCTGAGGCCCGCGTGCTCGACGGCGAAGGCCGCGTTGCCGGCGTGCTTCTTCATGCCGAGCTTCTTCTCCAGTTCCTTGAAACGCTTCAGGTCCTCGCGGATGCTGTCCTTGAGCTCCTTGATGCGGCGCTCCAGGTCCTTGGCGTAGTTCCAGCCTTCGGCTTCCTCCTCGTCCTCGGGCGGGTTTTGGGCTTCCCACGCTTCCTTCTCGGCCCGCAGGCGGGTGATCTCCTGGCGCTCGCTCTCGATCTGGGCAAGGTAGTCCTGCATGGTGTGCTGGACCAGCGGATGGGCGAAGGGATCGAACAGGGGACCGCTCGCTTCATCGTCTTCCAGCGCGTCGGCGATGGCATCCAGCCAGCCATCGATGACGCCAGCGAAGCCGCGCTCCATCAAGGTCTTGAGGTCGGGCAGACTGTCGTTCCACCAGCCAGCCACCACGCCGGCAAGCTGGAAGCGGTCCAGCGCGCCAATCGGCGACAGTGCAGTGCCAAAGGTTTCCAGGAACTCGTTGCGCACGCCATTGAGGTCACGGCGATTGGGCAAATCGGCCAGCCGGTGGCTGTAGGTGACCCACCAATCGTCGCAGGCCGCGAATACCTGTTCGCGCCGGTCGCGGATGCCGAGGTCAGCCTCGATCACCCGGCGAATGGCAGCGCGGCTATCGAGCACCTCGGCAAAATCGGCATAGCCTGTTTGGGCGGCGAGGTAATGCGCCGAGGGTTCGCGCACACCCAGCACACCGTGCGCATTCGTGGCAGCGGGACCGTTGCGATACGTGAAAAGATGCTCCGGGTTCAGCCCCACGGCCTCGAACAGCGAACGCTTGGCTTCGATTTCCGCAACCGGTACGCCACCTTGCAGGTGCGCCCTGACATCGTGGGGCTCTGGCGGTGGGGCGTTGTCCACGTAACGGCGGATGTTGAGGTTGTAATCGTTGTCGGCGAGTTCCTGCACGCTTACCGTTCGGGCATAGGCCGGCACGTTCTCGAAACGCTCGAAGGTGGAGACGATCTTTTCCACGTGTTCGGGCTTGAGGTAGTTCTGGGCGCGCCCGGCGTGGTATTCGGCATCGGCGTTGATGAACAGTACCTGACCGCGCCGGCCTGCCGGCTTGCGGTTGGGTTCCGGGCGCAGCACCAGGATGCAGGCGGGAATGGTGGCGCCGTAGAACAGGTTTTGCGGGAGTCCGATGACGGCCTCGACCAAATCCTGCTCGATCCACTTCTGACGAATCTTCTTTTCCTCGCCACCCCGGAACAGCACCCCGTGGGGCATGACTGTCGCCACCATGCCAGTCGGCTTACACACCGCCAGCATGTGTTGGGCGAACATCAGGTCGCCCTTCTTACCGGTTGTCGGGCACCACCCCCAGCGGAAACGCTCGGGGAACTCCATGTTGGTGCGGCTGTAGTTCTGGCTGAAGGGCGGATTGGCGATCACCCGGTCGAAGCGCTCCAGTTCGCCGGCCTCGCGGTGTAGTGGGTGCAGCAGGGTGTCCTCGCGCTCGATATGGGCGTCGGGGATGCCATGCAGAATCATGTTGAGCTTGCATATGGTCCAGGCGGAAACGTCGAGCACCTGCCCGGCGAGGCGCATGTCGGCGCTGTCGCCGCCGCACTGCTCCACATATTCCTTGGACAAGATGAGCATGCCGCCCGAACCGCAGGTCGGGTCGTAAACGCTCATACCCTGCTGCGGCTTGAGCAGCCTAACCATCAGGCGTACCACATCGCGCGGCGTGTAGAAGTCGCCGCCCTTCTTGCCCGCCGATTCGGCGAACATGTTGATCAGGAATTCGTAGGCTGCCCCAAGCAGATCGGAGAACTGGAAGTCACCATTGCGGAAGCGGTAACGGTTGAAATGTCGCGCCAGCGCCCGGCAGTCCTCATCGTTGATAACGCGCTTGTTGCCGACCTGCTTCATGAAATCGATATGGTCGAGCACACCTTCCAGCGGGCCGTTGTGCTCACCCAGCTTGGTTAGCGCGGTATTGAGCAGCGTCGCGTAACGGTCGGCATTGAGGTTTTCGATCAGATATTGCCAGCGTGACTCCGAGGGGACGAAGAAGCTGTCGTAGAACATCGGATCGTCGGCCATCGCCGCACCATGATCCGTGATGACCTTCTCGCGCTCGGCCTCGAAGACGTCGGAGCAGCGCTTGAGGAACAGCATGCCGAAGATGAAGTCCTTGTACTCCGACGCATCCATCTTGCTGCGCAGAATGTCTGCTCCAGCGTAGAGGTGCCTTTCAAGCTTGGCGAGTGATAACCGTGCCATTCAATCTTCCCGTCATGCCGCGCGCTTCGCGGTCGCCTTTCTCGTTTTCCTGACCGTGCCCTTCTGTGGTTTCGTGGCCGGTCGCTTTTCGTTGTCGTCCTGGGCGCCGCCGCCTCGCACCCAGTCGTCCACCTCTGACAACTTGAACTTCCAGAGCCGGCCAATCTTGTGGGCGGGGAGTCCCTTGGCATCGATCCACCGGTAGATGGAATCCCGGACCACGCCGAGATGCTCGGCGACCTGCTCAACAGATACCCAATGCTCGTTCATCGGCAGTTCCCGCACCAATTGCGTTAAAGGCAGTTGGTCACAGTCGGATCAAGTCGTAAAGCTGACACTTTACCAACTCTTGGGTGGATAGGACAGAGGGCAGCCCGATTGTAGTTGAGATATCCAACAATCCCTTGCGTTATTGCGCGATTCAGCTTGGCTTCCTGATCGAACAGCGCGTTCATGGTGGTGTCGTCAATCACATCATGGAACCTACGATGAACGCAAAGCCAACCGCCCTCGGCACCTACCTCGCCCGCACCGCCGCCATCCACGCCAAGCTGGAACGGCTGCAGCAACTTGCCGATGACCATTTCGGTCACGACCCCGATGCCATCAACTGGGGCCACGTCGGCGACCTCGGGCGCGTGGAGGCTGGGCTGGATGAACTGCTGGCGATCTTCGGCGGCGACGGTGAGTGACGACGCCCACCAACTACCGGAGATCACCATGACTGTCCAAGCCAAACTTACCGACACCCAGACCACCATCCTCAAGGCTGCCGCGAGCCGACCGGAGGGCAATATCGAACCCCTGCCGTCCGCCTTGCGCGGCGGTGCCCGCGCCAAGGTCATCGATGGCCTGCTCGCCCGAGGGCTCGTCGCGGAATCTGAAGGCAGCCACCTGCTGACCGATGCCGGGTACGCCGCCGTCGGCAAACAGCGCCCCGTCCCCAAGGGTGTCCAGAAAATGGACGCCCCCGATGCCCTCACGAAACGCGAGGCCACCCATGCCCTCCAGAAATTGGAGGCCACGTCGCGCACGATTCGCCCCGGCACCAAGCTGGCCGCGATCATCGATGCGATGCGTCACCCCGGCGGCGCGACCATTGCGCAGATGATGGCCAGCACCGGCTGGCAGGCCCACACCGTTCGCGGCGCGATCTCCGGCATGATCAGGAAGCGCCTCGGCTACGAGGTGGTTACCGAGAAGGGCGCGGATGGGCTGCGAACCTACCGCATCGCCTGACTGCAAACCACCCAAGGGTCTGCGCGCACCGCAAGCCCTCTTCTTCGGCCAAATCTTACGGTGGCCGATTTGCCGTTTTCCGCCCCTGAAATCGCCGGAAACCCTTGCCAGCACTGGCTGGAATAGGGGTGACCGTTTTTCGGTTTCAAGGGGGGGAATTCAACGCCCACCCTTGGCCGGTGTGCAAACCGCAAACCCTGCAAGCTTGGGTTTGCATCCTGACGCTATCGAAGCGCCGCGCTCGCGCCCCCCGCATCGGAATATCGCCAGGAAGGCCCCCTCTTGCCTGGGCATCCCCTTTCCCGCCGACCATAACAATAGAGGCCGACCGTCACCATCATCACAATCATCACCGGCGGCGTGATGGTCGTGACAGTCGTGATGATGACCGCCTATTGTTTACGTCGGCATGGAAGGGATGTCCCGTCTCCGGTAAGATTTCCGGACTGGAACTCACCACCGATGAACGGGCCGAACAACACCTGCGATCCGATATGGGAGCATACCGACTGGCTACCGCCGGAGTACATCGTCGACCGGTGGTGCCAGCAAGATGCCCGGTGCCGTTACGCCAAGCAGCAAGCGCTGCTCTCTGCCTGCGAGCGGGGTGAGGTTTACTACCGGCGCAGCGACGGCAAGACCTTCGACGACCCGATTCACGAACTGTCCGCACGCGGCATCCTGCTGATCGACCGAGACAGCTTCGTGGCCTGGGTCACTGCGATAGAGGGGCAAAGTCCGCTACCAGCGCGTCCGCCCGCGAAACCACCCTATCCGGGATGGGCGCCACCTGGTGCCTACCGGTTTGATGAAGAGCAGTGGGACTGGGTGCCGGTCACGCCACCCATCAGGTCATCCCCACCAGCACAACCCACCAATACACCGCCGCCGCCCTTTGATCCGCCAGAGTGGGTAAAGGAAATGCGCGCCGCCGACGCAAAAGCCGCCGCTGCATCCGTTGAAGCATCCCTGGTTGATTCCGCACCGGAGGCAATTGCTGATGTGGCAGACGAAAAACCCAGCTACGACACCTACCCATCGGAAGCCGAACTGCGCGAACTCGGCGTACCTGCCGACGAAATTGTTGCCGCCTTCCAGGTTGAAGATACTCGTCACCAGAACGAGAAGTGGTGGCGGGAGCGCATGGGCAATGTCTCGCGCGCCAACAAAGCCCTCGGCGACGCGTGCGTTCAAAAGGGCTTGCCGAATCGCGGGGCCGAGCGCTACCCCTCGTGGTGGCGGCCTGATCTGGTCGCCCGCTGGCTGATCGATGCCCGGCACATGCCCGTTTATCGGGTGACTCCCATCCTGCGCAAAGAATTCCCGAAGTGGGCCAAACTGTTCGACGAACAGTAGTCCCCGCCGTAGCCCCACGGTATTTCCGGTGGGAGCGCATTCCGATTTCCCCGCCGTAAGATTCGCCTGAAACCCGCGCCGTTACTGGATCGCCTGCCGTAGAGCCTTCCTACGGCGGGACACCATCTGCCAACCTCCATCGCATTCCAACGCGAAACAGGAGGTTCAACCGATGTCCAAAACGATCCAGCCCCGGCTGATTGTGCTGCGCCGCCACCAGGTCGAGGCGCGCACCGGGCTTGGCCGCAGCTCCATCTACGCCCTGATCGCCGACGGACAGTTTCCGGCGCCGATCCGCCTGTCCGCCAACACGGTCGGCTGGCTGGAACATGAAATCGATGCTTGGATCGCCGAGCGCATCAAGGCATCCAGGAAGGTGATGTCGTGATGGCCGATACCACCCTTTCTCCGGCCCAGTCAGTAGACGCCGACCATCACGACCATCACCACCGTCACAGCGGTGACGTTCGTGATGGTGGTGACGATGCCTCTCTATTGTTGCAGTCGCCGGCAGAGGGCATGCCCGACGACCCCATCACCCTCATCGAAGCGGCCATCGAGCGCCTGCGCGATGACGTCGGCGCCATCGTCGAACCGGCCGTGGTCGCCGCTTTCTCCATCCTGCGCACCACCGACCTGCTTAATTACCTGCGCCTGCGGCACAAGGCCAAGGAAGCCAACAAGGGCTGCCTGGTCACGGAACTGGATAAGGCCGTGCAGCAATCGCTCCCCGCTGGTAGCGATGAACCCTCGGCCCTCGACGAACTGGTCGCGCTGGCCCGCAACCAATGCCAGCTCAAGCACGATGCCGCCCGCAATGCTGTTGCCGTCATCCCGATGACGGGCCGGCAGGAAGTCTGGCGCGTCTATTCGACCGGCTACGAGGAATGGCTGCGCACCGCCTACTGGCGTGCCAAGGAAGCCGGCGTACCCGAAACCACGATGAAATCGGCCCTGGCGACGATTGCTGCTGCCGGCATCAACGATGGCGAGCAGATCGACCTTCACGTCCGCGCCGCCAAGGATGAAGCCGGCTACCTGATCGATCTCTGCGACGAGCAGTGGCGCGTAGTGCTGGTCACACCGACCGGCTGGCAGGTGCTCGACCACTCGCCAGTCCATTTCACCCGCACTCAGTCGATGCGCCCGTTGCCGGAACCGCAGGCGGCGGCGACATCGGCCTGCTCTGGCAGTACACCAACATCCCGGCCAACCGCCGCGTGATGGTGCTGACCTGGCTGCTCGACAGCTTCCGCCCGGACACCCCGTTCCCGGTATTGGAACTGGTCGGCGAGCAGGGCTCGGCCAAGGCGACCACACAGTCCGTCCTGCGCAGCCTCGTCGATCCCAACAAGGTCATGCTGCGCGGCCGGCCCAAGACGGTGGAGGACATCTTCGTCGCCGCCGCCAACAACTGGCTGGTTTCCTACGAGAACCTTTCCGGCCTCGCCGCCGAGCAGCAGGATGCCTTCTGCACCTTGGGCACGGGCGGCGGCTTCGCCTCCCGCCAGCTCTACACCAACGGCGAAGAGCACATCATGGAAACCAAGCGGCCCGTGGTGCTGAACGGTATCGCCGTGATCGCCACGCGTCCCGACCTGATCGACCGGGTGATCCACGTCGATATGCCGACGATCCCGCCCGAGGCCAGGAAGGATGACGCTGACACGTCTGCGGCCTGGGAACGTGATCGGCCACTGGTGTTCGGCGCGCTGCTCGATCTCTTCGCCGACGCCCTGCGCATCCTGCCGTCGGTGAAACTGGCCCACAAGCAGCGCATGGCCGATTTCGAGCGGCTTGGTGAAGCCGTCGCCCGTGCCCTCGGTTTCGGGCCCGACGAATTTCAGCGCCAATACGCCGACCTGGTGCGCGCCGGCATTGACCGCGCCCTGGAGAGCAATGCTGTCGCGCAGGTGCTCGACAAGTATTTCGAAGAACGCATCTCCCCCTGGAACTGGCAGGGTACCGCCGGCCAGCTCTACGACCTGCTCAACAACCAGATCATCCCGGATCGCAGCACCTGGCCGAAGTCACCCAAGGGTCTGGCCGACCAGCTGCGCCGTATCGCCCCAGCTTATCGCGCCAAGGGTATCGAGATCAGCCATCTCGGTCACAGCCGGGAAGGCGCCCTATGGCGCATCACCCCCATCCGTTCTTCAACCGCCACGCCGCCCGGCGTCGAGGGTGGCATTCGCTATGGAGATCATCGTGAATAGAGACCCCCCTTCCAACCTGCATCCGATCTGGTACCGCCATTTCGGCTTCCAGCCGCAGGCCACTCGCACTTCTCGCCCGTCTGCCGGGCAGCCATCCGGGCTGACATCCCGTCCTGCCCCGGCACTGCCTTGCGCGTCGCAGCACTTCGGCGAGTGGGAGCCGACCTGCAGTCACCGGCCGCCTGCGGGCGCACCCGTCCGCATCCGGCGCCAACTCGGCCCGCACACCTGGGAGCACACCGTGGTGCTACCCGGTGATTTCCGCTATCCCACCGCTGTCCTTAGGCCTCGTCGCATCGTCGGCACCATCCCGTGGCAGCGGCGGTGGATCATCGCCGGCATCCGGCTAACCCGGATCGTGCGCAAGTCAGCCAAGCAGCAGATGAAGCAGTTCAACAAGTTGCAGCGCCAGATGATTCGACGGGTCCTTCCTCGCCGTAATGCCATGCGGGGGGCACGAGCGCGCTGATGCGCTACCGACAGACCACGAAACGAGGTTACCAGGGTTACCAGTTACCACCCCCGGCGATGTCCGGGGTTACCAACCATGAAGGAGATGAAATGAACACCACGACGATCAACAGCAAAACCACCGGTCACCTGCCCATCGAGCGGTTGAGCCACTACGACCCGGAAGTTCACCAGCGCGTCCAGCAGTGGCTCGCCTGCGGTCAGTTGCTGGCCTGGATTCCCATCCTCAGCCAGGAGAACTTCCCTGACACATCACCCGAAATCTTGCGGTTTGCCGATCAGTATCAGGAGGCTATGCGCTGGCCCATCCACCGTCCGGAGGATCTGCTCGATCTGCCCGAGGGCGTCACCGGCTGGCTGTTGCCGGCCGATGCCGAGAATACCGACGTGGCCTGCGGCGTGTGGAACGGCGAGGTCTACATCTTGGACGTAAAGGACAAGCGCACCGGCAGGAAGCAGACCTTGCTGGGCGAGCGCTTCGATATTGCGACTGGGCAGGCCGATGATCCTGAACAGAGCGCGGTTTGACTTGGCTTCTGCCCGGGAAGAAGCGTTCATACAAACCCCTTATCACCTGGAGTTTGCAATGACCCGATCAACCTCTGTCGCCGCCCAGTTGGCGGCGCTGCCCACGATGCCGATGAAGGACTTGTGGGCGCTGTGGGACGCCCATTTCCCGCGCCGCCCTGGCACTTGGAACCGCGATTACGTGGCCTCGCGCGTCGCCTACAAGATTCAGGAGGCTGCCCACGGTGGCGTCGATCCCGACATCCGGCGGCGGCTGGTGCGCCTCGGGGAATCACAATCGGCGTTCGGTAAACGGCGGTCAGAGGTGCATCTGATGCCCGGTACCGTCCTGTTGCGCGAGTACGAATCGAACGAGTACCGCGTCACGGTCACGCCGGAGGGGTTCTATGACCTCAACGGCAAGGTGTTCAAGAGCCTGTCGGCGGTAGCTCGCCACATCACCGGCGTCAATTGGTCAGGGCCGGCGTTCTTTGGTGTCAAGCGGAAAGGAGGCAAGAAATGAAGGCGCCGATGGTTCGCAAACGCTGCGCGGTGTATTGCCGCGTCTCCACCGACGAGCGGCTCGACCAGTCGTTCAACTCCATCGATGCCCAGCGGGAGGCTGGGCAGGCGTTCATTGCCAGCCAGCGTACTGAGGGTTGGATTCCGGTGGTCGATGACTATGACGATGGCGGTTTCTCTGGCGGCAATATGGATCGCCCCGCCCTGAAACGCCTGCTTGCCGACATCGATGCCGGGAAAATCGACATCGTGGTCGTGTACAAGATCGACCGCCTGACCCGCAACCTGGCCGACTTCGCCAAGATGGTCGAGGTGTTCGAGCGCAACGGCGTCTCCTTCGTCTCGGTCACCCAGCAATTCAACACCACAACCCCGATGGGGCGGCTGATGCTCAACGTCCTGCTGTCCTTCGCCCAGTTCGAGCGCGAGGTGACTGGCGAACGCATCCGGGACAAGATCGCCGCGTCGAAAGCCAAGGGGATGTGGATGGGTGGCACGCCGCCGCTGGGCTACGACATCAGCCATCGGCAACTGGTCATCAACGAGGCCGAGGCCAAGATCGTGCGCGGCATCTGGCGGCGATTCGTGGAGCTGAAATCCACCACCGAACTGGCCCGGGAGTTGAATCGCCAAGGTGTCACCACCAAGGCATGGACAACCGCCGATGGGAAGTTCCGTCCCCGGCGGCCAATCACCAAGCAGAACCTCTACAAGATGCTGCGCAATCCTCTGTACATCGGTGTGATCCGGCACAAGGGCAAAGAGTATCCCGGCGAGCACCCTGCCATCATCGATGCGGCACTGTGGGCGCAGGCCCAGGCGGTGCTGGCCGAAGATGCCCGGTCGCGTGCATCGCAGACGATGACCCGTCACAACGACGAGGCGATCCTGCGCGGCCTGCTCTTCGCCCCCGACGGCGACCGGATGCTGCCAACCGCAACCAAGAAGAAGTCAGGGAAACGATATCGCTACTACCTCCCGTACTCGGACAAGAAGTTCGGTCGCGGCACCCACCCCTTCGGCATCGTGCCGGCCGAGCAGATCGAGGCGCTGGTACTGGAGCAGATCAAGTCCGCCCTGCAGGCACCGGAGATGATCCAGGCGGTGTGCGATGAGGTCCAGAAACTGGACGCCACGGTATCGGAGCCCGCTGTGGTGCTGGCGATGCGCAATCTGTCGACGGTGTGGAACGAGATGTTTCCGGCGGAACGATGCCGGCTGGTGCGGCTGCTGATCGCCCGGGTGCAACTCAAGGACGAGGGGATCGACATCGTATGGCATCCGGCCGGTTGGTCGGCGCTGATGGCGGAACTGGCACCGAACAGCATCGGGGCGGAATTGCGCGAACTGGAAAACGAGCAAAGCGAAGTTTCGGCGCAGGCTAACGTGAGCAGGGCGAGCGTTAAGCGCAGTGGCCGAAGCCAAATGGAGGAAATGGCATGAGAGGGATGGAGCAGATCGGGCAGGCCAAATCGAGCACGGCCAAACTCGACGAGGGCGTCAAACTGACGACGTTCATCCCGGTGCGCTTCGTCAGGCACAAGGCGAGAAAGGTGGTCGTCGAGCCGGCGACGCCGGGGCGGATGGCGACGGCCAGGATTCCAGGACAACACATTGCGTGCGACGAGACGCTGATGCGGGCGCTGGCCAAGGGATTCTTCTGGCAGGAATTGTTGGATTCCGGCCGCGTGGCCAGCATTGCCGAGATTGCTACCCACGAGGGCATCGAGAAGGTGCGCGTACAGAAGATGTTGCGGCTCGCCCGCCTGGCGCCTGATGTGGTCGAGGATATCGCCCGCGGACGGCAGGCGGTGGGGCTGTCGCTGGAGTTCTTCACGCGCAACCCGCTGCCCGACGACTGGGGCGCACAGCGGGAAGCGATCAGCGAGCGGGCCAGTTGACCGTGAGATGGCGTTCGAAACCCCGCCGCTATGCGTTGTGGGGTGCAAACCGCCGCCCGGAAACCCGCATCATTACAGGGGGTGATGCGTAGGCCGACCTGCGCAGAAACAGAGAAAAGAGAGGAATTCGGGGGCACGAGAGGGCGAAATCGGCGCCTTTCGGCGATCATCCAAATTCGCACCACCCGCGAAACCCCGCGCCTGTTGGGCCTTCGCGGGCATGAAAAAGGCCAGAGCAAAGTCTGGCCTTCTGGAAATGGTGGAGCGGAGGAGGATCGAACTCCCGACCTTCGCATTGCGAACGCGACGCTCTCCCAGCTGAGCTACCGCCCCAGTGCGCGGCATTGTAAAGGAACCCGGGGCGGGAGGGAAGTTGCCGACGACGGAGTTTCCGTACCCAATCGGCCTAAGGCCCAACGACGCGCACCCCCTGTGATGGGCCGGAGGCCTGGGCCCCCCCCATCCGCCCAGGCCCCATCCGCCCCCCCGGCTAAAAGGCCAATAAGCCAGCAGGCACCGTTTACAGGCTTGTCTATACTTGAAAACCGGGGCGCACGTTCGTCCACCGGGCATCAGAATCGCCAAGACAGCAACGCGGTTTCTCGTGCCAACACGGGGACCGACGATAACGACAAGGGGGAGGCCTATGCGGAAGGGCAAAAATGCCAACCTGCACGGCAAACTTGCGTTCTTGCTAGCCTTCAGCACGGATGCCGTGTTCGTCCTTGACGAGCGCGGCGTCATCCAGACGACCAACCACGAGGCCGGCCGCATTCTCGCCTGCGATGCGTCGGCCCTGACCGGGGTCAGCCTGCGTGCCTGGCGTACCGATAGCCCCATTCGCCCGCATCCCGATAACACCCGCCCAGACAGCCTGTGCTACAGCGCCTTCTTTCGGCGCCACGACGGCGAGACTTTTCGTAAACGCTCCATCAAGTACGCCCTCCCGCAGCCCATTGCACGCTGATATCGTGTAGGCCATGGGATCGATCGTTAAGACCGGTAGCCGGAAGGGGTGATGGCCGGGCTCTTTAACAAGGCGATGCGGTAGTGTCTCACCCCGGCGCCTGGGGTGTGGGCGCCGGGGTGGGTGTTACGAGATCATGGACGTGGTGCGAACTGGGGCAGCGTGGGATCGGAGGTCAGATTCATGGGCAGCAGGGCCTCTAGGTCTTCGAGGGTACGGGCCTTGGGAAGATCGGTGAAGATCCGGCGCAAGTAATGATAGGGCTCGAGGCCTGATGCCTTGGCGGTCTCTATCAAGGAGTACAGGTTGGCAGAGGCCTGGACACCGGCCACGGTGTCACTAAAAAGCCAGTTGCGGCGACCCACGCAGAATGGGCGAATCGCGTTCTCGGTCTTGTTGTTGTCGATTTCGATGCGCCCGTCAGTCAGATACACGACAAGCTTGTCCCACTCGTTTGCGAGATAGGTAAGGGCTTTTCCCAAAGCGCTTTGCGGGGGGACGCCGGGGCGATGGATATCGAGCCAGGTGTGAAGCGTCTCCCACAACGGGCGCGCGTGAGCCTCCCGGTGGCGCTGCCGGTCTTCCGGTGTCATGGTGCGCGCCGCTTTCTCCACGGCATAGAGCTTTTGGATCTGGATGAGCGCCTCTTCCGCCAAGCCCTTCTTCCGGTGCCGGCCTTGGGCTTTGATGACCTCATCAAACTTCCGGCGGGCGTGGGCGAGACAGCCGGCGTGCGTCAGGCCATAGACCCGCACGGCCTCGCCGTACGCGGCATAGCCATCGGTTTGCAGGATGCCTGTAAAGCCCGCTAAGAGCCGTAAGGGGACCTCTCGCGAACGGCTTGGGTCATAATCAAAGAGGATGATGGGGGCATGCGGCGGTCCGCCGCGCTGGACCCACAGATAGGATTGGGATTCGGCGGTTTTGCCGGGTTCCTTTAAGACCTGCACCGGGGTCTCATCCATACTGATGAGCCCTGACGCCAGCAGCTGATCGCGCAGGAGATTCACAAGCGCTTGCACGGTCTCGGTGCCTAGGCTCACCACCCAACGGGCCAGAGTGGCCCGCGGGAGATCACAGCCGATGCGCGTTAGGATCTGCTCCTGGCGATACAGGGGCAGGGCGTCTTGGTACTTGGACACCACGATATGGGCCAAGAGCCCGGGGCTCGCCATGGTCTTCGGTAAAGGCTGTAAGGGCAGAGGGGCGGTCTTTAGGCACTGGCCACAGGCGCACGCATATTTCCTACGGATATGCCGTAAGACCCGGATCGTGGCCGGGATGATATCGAGCTGTTCGCTCACCTCCTCGCCTATCACCACCAACACCTGGCCGTCGTGGGGGCAGACCCGTTCGGCTTCCGGGAGCTCATGGACGATCTCACAACGTGGCAAGGCTTCGGGTAAGGGCTTGCGATAACCCCGGGCCTTGCGGGTATGCCCCGCCACCGTCTCGACGACCGGCGGCTCTTCAGCCGCAAGGGCTTCCCGCTCAGCTTCGACCTCGGCCTCATCAAAAAGCCCCCTCTGCGCACTCGGACCCTTCTCGCTGCGCGCGCTATAGCGCCGAGCGATCGCGAGGTTCAATTGTTCCTGCAGAAGGTCGGCTTTGCGAGTGAGCTCGGCAATCCGCGCATCGCGCACAGCGATCTGCGCATCCTTCTCTTGGATGAGCTCCACCACGAAACGCGGTATGGTCTCGACATCTTCCGGTGGTGTCTTGGCGGGCTCTTTCATAGCCATGATTATACGATCATAGAAGCAATATTGCACCTATTCTTGCTACGAAACCCGCTGATAGACTAGGGAGGGATGCGGCTTCATGAGCGTAATGTCATAGCCTGCGAGCAACCACTGAAGCTGGTCTTCTGTGAGCATAAGGACCGCATCAGGAAGCTTGCGCGGCCACGCAAAGCGCGCCGCCTCCAGGCGCTTCATCCAGAGCGCAAAGCCCGTCTGGTCCCAATAGAGGATCTTCACGCGGTCACGCCTGCGGTTCGTGAAGAGAAAGAAGGCCCCTGTCAAAGGCGACAAGCCCATCGTCTGCTCCACGCGGGCCGCGAGACCATCAATCCCCACCCGGAAGTCGATGGGATCACGGTGCAGATACACAGTTAGGGGATCGGGCAATAGGCGCATGGGCCTCACACCTCTAAGGCCTTCAAGAGACCCGCCAGCCAGGCGGGCGGCACGCCCGATGACAGCGCCAAGGACACCGGACCGATCGTGAGCGTGATCTCGGCGCGCGGACTCGTGGATGTGATCGCCACCGGCACGAAGGCCGCTGTGGGTGTGGCGGGTGGGGTGGGTTTTACGCCTGGCTCTCCGCGGCGTGCCGAGCGGCCGCGGAGCTCCCAGCTGCGCCGATAGAAGTACACCAACCGCAATCCGTGCCGGGCACAGAAGTCGCGCGCGCTCTCAGAGCTCGCCTCGTACTCGGCAAAGAGCGCTTGCCAGGCTTCGTTACTCCGGATCTTGATCACCAGCCCGCCTCCATCAATGCGATGGATCGGAGGCTAAGCGACTGAGGGGTTCTTGGGGAGGGCGTGCTTTATGAGGCGGTTACGACTTTTCTAGCGGATATCACCATTGCCAGCGTGGTCGAGGGGGGTGAGAAGACGTATGTCGCGATTCTGCGCGATATGAGCTGGCTCACCGAGGCGGCCTACAAACAAAACCTCGCCGCCGCGGTCTTCGATAACAGCATGCAGGCTATCATGGTTACGAACGCCGCCAATCGTATCGTCGCGGTGAATACCGCCTTCGAGCGCCTCACGGGCTACAGCGCCTCGGAGGTAGCGGGCCGATCCCCGAACCTCCTGCAATCAGGGCGCCACGACAAGGCCTTTTACGCGGAGCTGTGGCGCGCCGTGCTCGCGACCGGTCACTGGCAGGGCGAGATCTGGGACCGGCGCAAAAACGGCGAGATCTTCCCGGAATGGCTCACCATAAGCGTCGTTCGTGACGACTCCGGGGCCATAACGCACCACGTCGCCATAGGCCACGACATCACCGAACGTAAGAAGTCGGAGGAGCGCCTGCATCACATGACCGATTTCTACTCGGCGCTCTGTCAGGTCGATCACCTGGTGGCCTGCCGCACCAATCCCCAAGCCCTGTTCGACGGCATCTGTCGCACCACCGTCGAATACGGGCATCTGCGATGCGCGTGCATCACGGTAACCGACCCGCCCCACTTCCCACGGATCGTCGCCGCCTTCTCCGAGGCCGCGGACGGTGCGGCCATACCACCCGAAGAAGCGGTGCGGACGCTCTCGCAGGATGCCATCAAGGCCGGCGAAACCGTCGTCCAGCAGGGGGGAGGCGCAAAAGCAAGACGCGCGCCCCTACAGAGGGCACCGGCCAATCTGTCGGCGGGCGCGTTTCCCTTCAAGCGGGGCAATCAGGTATACGGCGCTCTGTGCGTCTTCTCGGACGAGACCTTTTTTTTCGACGACGACCTTCTGCATCTTTTGCGGCGCATTGCCGAAGATATCTCGTTTGCGCTCGACGGATTCGATCAGGAAACGCTCCGGCAGGCCGCCGAATCCCGCGCCACCTACCTCGCGCAGCACGATATTCTGACCGGGCTCTACCGGCGCAACATGATCGAGGAGGCCATGGCGCGCCATCACATGCTAGGCCTGCAAGCAAACGCCCCCTATAGTCTCGGCCTCATAGATCTCGATCACTTCAAGATCATAAACGACACCTACGGGCACGCTATCGGTGACGAAGTCCTCGTCCACGCCGCCAAGATCCTGCGCACAGCCATGCGCCTTGGAGATATCGTGGGGCGCTGGGGCGGCGAGGAATTCCTGTGTCTGCTGCCCGACACCGGACCGGACTCGGCGCTTTATGGCATGGAACGGATCCGCGAACAGCTGGCAAGTACCGCGATTTCCGTGGGTGGTCACGAACTCCATGTCACCGCCAGCATCGGCGTGGCGACCTTCCCATTCGATGGCAAAACCATGACCGAGCTCATGACCGTAGTCGATGCCGCCCTCTATCAGGCCAAGCAGGAGGGCGGCGACCGGGTGCGCCGGGCCGGCGCAAGTCCCAGCATCTTTTGTATCGGCGGACAGATTGAAGAGGCCTTGGGCCATGGCCGACTCGTGGCTGCGGCGCAGCCCATCGTGTCTCTGAAAGATGGGGCGGTGGTCGCCGACGAATCCCTGGCACGCCTGATCCTGCCTGGAGGCGCGGTCCTGGAGGCCACGCAGTTCATCGAGGCCGCCGCGCATCTGGGCCAGCTGCAACGCATCGATCAGGCGATCATAGCCCAGGTCATGCGCCGCTGCGTGGAGCGCGTCAAGGCCCATGACGCGCCCATACTGCATTTCGTGAATGCCTCCGCGGGCCTATTGGCGCAGGCCCAGACACTCGCCGCCCTTCTGCAGGATGCCCGCAATCAAGGCCACGATACCGGGCTTACCCGGGATTGCGGGACGCCGTTTGTCATCGAAATCACGGAACGGGCCATGCTCCGCGACCGCAAGGCCGTAAAGCGCCACCTGGAACCGCTATTGGAATACGGCTTTCGCGTGGCGCTCGACGACTTTGGGAGCGGTTACTCATCGTTTCTGTACCTGGCGGACTTCCCCGTATCGTTCCTGAAGATCGAAAAAGAACTCGTGGTGCGTACCACCTCCGACAAGCGCGTGGCAGCCATCATTCACGACATCGCAAGGCTCGGTCACGACCTAGGCATCACGACCATAGCCGAAGGCATAGAGGACGCGAGTACTGCCGATGCCCTGCTCGCGCTCGATATCGATTGGGGTCAGGGATTCCACTTCGGGTCACCCACGCTTGCGCAATGATCCCTGGCAAGTGCTCGGCCTAGGGGGTCTTGCTATCGCGTACCCGTCGCCATACCGTATTTTTCCCGACCTGCAGGATCTCAGCGGCCTTGGCCTGATTGCCTTGCGTGCGCTCCAGGACATAAGCCAAGTACTGACGCTCCAGCTCCTCCAGACTCACAAGATCCTGCATTTGCGAAAAGAGCGGGGCCCCGGAATCTCCAGCACCTTGATCCAGGCGGATGTCGTCTGCATCCAGTACCTCGATATCACCCGCCAATGTCAGGCTGCGCTCGATCACGTTGCGCAATTCGCGCACATTGCCGGGCCATTGCGCCTGGCCTAGCTTACGCAAGGCATCCGACGTGACATGCGGGACCGGGCGCCCGGCCTTGGCGCAATAACGCTCCATGAAATAGGCGGTCAGCTCTGGGATGTCGTCGCGGCGGTTGCGCAACGGTGGGACCGTGAGCGGCAGGACGTTCAAGCGGAAATAGAGATCGTCGCGGAATACGCCCTCGCGCACAAGCGTGGCAAGGTCCCTATGGGTGGCGGCTATGATACGCACATCGACCTTGCGCCCAATATTGGCCCCCACGGGCCGGATCTCCTGCTCCTGCAGGACGCGCAGGAGCCGCACCTGGAGTCCCGGCGAGATGTCGCCGATCTCATCCAGGAACAAGGTGCCCTTGTGCGCCTCCTCAAAAAGCCCACGGCGCGAGCGGTCGGCCCCGGTAAAGGCCCCCTGCACATGCCCAAAAAGCTCGCTCTCCAAGAGCTGCTCGGACATGGCCGCGCAATTGACGGCGATGAACGAGCGCCCTTGGCGATTGCTGCGGTCATGGATGGCGCGCGCCACGAGCTCCTTGCCGGTCCCGCTCTCGCCCTGCACGAGGACCGGCAGATCCGACAGGGCGACGCGATCGAGCGAGGCAAAGATCCCGGAAAGACCGGTCTCCTCGCCGATCACGGCCGCCTTCTTGTCAGCGCGCAGGCGCGAACGCAAGGTCTGGACCTCGCGCTTCAATTGCCGCCGCTCGAGAATCGAGCTGATCCGCAACAACAGCTCCTGGGTCTCCACGGGCTTCATCAGATAGTCGTCGACCCCCACGCGCATCGCCTCGACCGCCGACGGCACACTGGCATAGGCGGTGACGATCAGGACCCCGATGTTGCTTTGCAGGGCACGCACCCCCTGCGCCACCTTAAGACCATCATCGTCGCAAACGAGCTTCAAGTCGGTGATCACCATATCGAAACTCTGGGCCGCCGCCTGCGCCAAAGCCGTCTCTACCGAACTGGCACACGCCACCGCATAGCCTGCGCGTTCGAGCGTACGCGCCAGGATCTTCAAGAGCGCCTGCTCGTCATCCACCAAAAGTATGTCGGTCAAGGCCCCTCCCGCATGATAGCGAACACGACCATGGCGCCGGGGGAAAGATTAGTGATGGTGACCCAGCCGCCATGGGCGTTGGCGATACGGCGCACAAGCGAAAGCCCGAGTCCGGTACCCTCGGCCTTGGTCGTATAAAATGGCGTAAACAGGCGCTCGGCACTGCCCTGAACCCCAGAACCCGTATCCGTCACCTTGATATAGACCCAATCCTCTTCGACGGCCGTCGCTATCGTAATGGTACCAGGATTCTTCATGGCATCTGCGCTGTTCAAAAGCAGGTTCCACACCACCTGCCGGATCTGGTCGGCATCGAATGACACGGGCCCAAGCGGCTCGGTCATCTCCATCCGGAAGACATGGCGGTGCTCCCGATTCAGTGTCAGATCATACATCTCCACCACCTGGGTCACGACCGCGTTCAGATCCCCCTCCTCGCGCAGGGTCTCGGCGGGCCGCGTCCATTTCAAGAAATTCTGAAGCACGGCATTCAAGCGGCGCGATTCGTCACGGACGATCGCCACAAACTCATGGCGTTCGCTTTCCGAGACCCCCTTGTCATCGACGAGCAACTCGACGCCGCTTACGATGCTCGCCAAGGGGTTACGGATCTCATGGACGATGGCCGCCGCGGTCTCGGTCAGACACGCCAGACGCTCTGATTCGGCCTGCTTGCGGCGCTCGATATCGGCCTGACGGCGGGCGCGCGCGAGCCGCGCGAGCATGGCGTTAAAGGCCTCGCTCAAGACCCCCACCTCGTTATGGCGCCGCACCTGCACCTGCCGCTCCTCATCGTCATTGCCGCCCAATCTCTGGACGTCGCGCATGAGACCCTCGAGATCGGAGGTCAAATGACGCGACAACAGCCAGCCGGCGCCGCCGCCTATGATCAAGGCCGCGAATGTCAGCAGCAGACCGGTGTCGCGGGCCGCCGCCATCTGCCGCAGCACACTGGCCCGCGACAGGCTCAAGGTAACAAGCCCCACGGAATAGCGGCCCACGCGGATGGTATGGCGGACCGTGAGCCATCGGTGCTGCAAGTGCGCGGGCCCGCGCCGCTCCAGGACTACCCTTTGGGCGTTGGTGATGCGTACACGCCGCACCCCGGACTTGTGGAGCGCGTAGCGCACGATCTCCTGGAGCGTCCCGAGGTTCTCGGTCAGCACCGCGTTGCGCGACGCGATCGCCACCATGCGCGCGAGACTTTCGGCATTACGATGCAGGACGTGATCCATGGTCCGCTCCTGCCCCTGCACGACGATGATCACGAGCGTCAGCATCAAGATGAGATGCACGAACGTAATGGAGGCGACCACCTTGAAACGAAACGTCTGGTAGTAGCGCAAAGGCTTCATGGCGTGGGCGGCGCCGCACAAGGATTTAAAACACGCGGGATACTGGCGTATTCCTGGGGGGTGGCGATGGCAAAGCCTGCCGGTATGTGCATGCGTCGCAGGATCCTGCGCCCGGCGGCGCTTCGGGTAAGCCCGGTAAGCGCCTTCTGCAAGGCCTTGACCGTCGTCGGCGCCATATCGTCACGGACCGCGATCGGCATCTCCGGCCCCGGGGGCGTGTGGGCCACAATGCGCACCCGGGCGCGTATCGCCGGGGGCTCCTGGTCGAGCGACCACGGCCATGTCCCGCCCAGATCCACGAGACCACGCGCCACCGCCAGGATGACCGAATCCTGGCTGCGCAGATAGACGGGCCGCATCTCGGTGTCCACGATCACGCCGTGCGCGCGCAGATACTCCTTCACCATCAAGGTGGCGGCGAAGGCATCCGGGTCGGGAAAGGCGATCGAACGGCCCGCCAGGGTCCGCGGGTTCAAGGGCCCAATGTGTCGCCCCTTGCGCGTGATCAGCAAACCAATGAAGGGCACACCCTTGATGCGCGCCACCGCGCGATAACCGTGCAACTGGCGGTAGAGATAGGGATTCAAAAACAGCACGTCATAGCGCCCCTTCTTGGCCCGCGCCATGAATCTCCGGAAATCCGGGGCGGTGGCGAACACGATCGGGCGGTGCAGGGCCTTTGCCAGACGCGCGCACAAGGGTATAAAAAGCCGCGCCAAGGCCACCGGGCTCTGTAGCGGCAATACGCCAAAGCGCAGTGGTCGCGTACCGGCACAGGCGCCAATGGGCCCCATTAGTAGCCCCAATACGGCACAGCGCGCCAAAAAGGAGCGGCCACCGCTTATCCTATACATCCCGAAGCGCGTGCCGTACCCGGTACGACGACCTATGAAAGCCACGGACCCAGCATCTTAGGCCACTTTTTTCCCGATCATCACAGGCCCCCTCAACGCAAAAAAAGGGGGAGGATCACTCCTCCCCCCGCCTAACACCTTAGGAGGACTTTCTACAACCCGTTTAATGTATGAGCCGCACGCCGAACGGCAGGCTCACCATCACGCTGACCGCATTATCGTCAGCAAGCTTTGGCTCATTATTCATGTGCGTCCGGTCATACTCCAGATAATAGCGTACGCCGTTACGCGCAAGATAAATGCCAATAAGGCTCTTTTGATTCAGACTTGTCGTGGTAAGCGAACCGTTATAACTGGGCGTCAGCAATGGCCCGACCGGTGACGCCGCCTGACCAAACGATCCGACCGGCAACACATTCTCCGAATTGTAGGTGCTGTAACGAAACACCGCCATAAAATGCTTCACAGGGCGATAGCCGGCAGCCGCAAACCAGCCGCGCGCCGTCCCACTGCTGCCACCAGGCTGCGTGTCATTGGCATGCTGATATTCATACCATGCCCACAACGGGTCTTTTGCAAAGTTCCCCCAGCGAGCATCGATGGCGTATTTCCGCTGCCTATAGCTGCTCCCTGGAGCCCCGCCACCGCCGGCAATGACCTGCCGCCCGTTCTCAATACTCCCGGCCAGACCAAACGGCCCGTAATCCACACCCCCGTGCACCAGGATCTGATCAGGGTGGTCCATACTACTGCCGGTCTGGGACAGACCCGTACCATTGAAATAGCCCAAGGCATAATCGACGGCCAGGGGACCGCGCATGACCTGATTGAAGGCCATGACGCCCATCTCACGCACGCCATTAAACAGGCTGTCTGGGCCCGGAGGGCCGATAAACTCGTTGTAATCTATGCTCAAAGTAGCCGGCGAGTAATTGATCCACGGCAGGATACCGGCAGCTGCCAAACCCTCTTCTGAAAATGGGATCATCATCTGCCCCACCTCCAGATGCACCCCTGGTATGTAATTCAATGTCACGTTGGCGTCGAGTATGCGCGCTCGCGCCCCGGTCCCTGCGTTACTACCCGGCACGCCGGGGTAATAGGCATTAGGATTAGCCGCATTGTTGGCAAACTCCGCCAGAAAGAAGTAATCAATGTTGGGCCCTATAGAGCCTCGAATGCCGGGACGCACGCGATAGAATTTAAACTGGGAGTAGCCGTTTACCGTCCCATTCGCATTACTGGTTTGAGAATAAGCATATCCCGGCTGAATCACACCAAAAAGCAGGGCGCTAGGTTTTTGTTGAGGCTTTTCCGTTCCATAGACCATGGTCCATGCTGTCATGGGCTTTTCATTCATAGATGGCAACAAGCCCGCGAACGCAGCCACCGAGGTCGTCAGCATCGCCCCTGCCCCCAAG
>JAKBUS010000003.1 GCA_021841585.1 Pseudomonadota bacterium
ATGACCGATGCCATGGCACGCGCCAGCGCGATGGGGTCGCCGGGACGCACCAGCAGGCCGGACACGCCATGAACCAGCATCTCGGGCACCGCGCCCACCGCAGTCGATACGATCGGCAAGCGCCACTGCATCGCCTCTAAAATGACATTGGGCATGCCTTCGCGATAAGACGGCAGCACGAGCATATCGATATTGGCATAAATCTCTTCGGTGTGCGCCACATGCCCCAAAAAGCGCACGCGCCCGGCGACACCCTCGATTTCAGCCTTCTCCTGCAGCACATCCCGGTCCGGTCCGTCGCCGGCCATTATAAGGGTGAAGCGTGCCCCCTGGCGCACCAACCGGCCCGCCGCCTCAAGCAGTATTAGCTGGCCTTTTTCGTGGCTCAGGCGGCCGATACAACCGATCACCCAGCCCCTCGTCTGCCAAGCATGGTGCAGCGTCCGGCGCGCCACCAGCGCCTCCCGCGGGCGCTCGACGGCATTTTCGATGATCGCAAGCTTGGCCCTGTGGCGCGGCCGCACCGTGCGCTCGGCAAGCTCGCGCGACACCGACACAATGATATCCGCGTGCTTTGTAAGCGCGCGATCCAGGCGGTGGTACAGTCTCACTTTCAAATTCTCCTCGGTGGTTCCATGCATGAATGCAATCCACGGGCGATGCACCAGGCGCCTTACCGCCAACCCGAATACCGCCTCCTTGTAACCATGGGTCTGTATGATCGCGCCCGGCGGGTCGAGAAGTCCGCGCAATATGGCAAGCGGCCGCAAATCCCAGTGGTGGCGTTGGCGCAGGATGGTAACCGGTAGGCCGCGCTCGCGGGCAGCGGCGATAAACGGTGATTCCGTCTCCTTGGCGTCGGCAAAGGTGCACAGCACGACCTCGAATCGGCCACGCCGGTGCAACTCCGGTATCACCTGCAGAAGTCCCTTGGCCGGCCCCCCGACGATACGCGTCGAGATCAGGACCACGACGCGCGGCACCGTGCCGATATGGGGATAACGCCTAAGAGTCGTGACCTGCATGTCAGGCCTGCCCGGAACGCGCCTGGCGCGATCGGCCCGGGGGGCCTGACAGCACGCGCGCGGGATTGCCGCCCACCACGCTGTCTGCCGGGACGTTTTCCACCACCACGGCGCCCGCCGCCACGATAGCGTTTCTGCCGATGGTCACGCCTTTCAGGATGATTGCGCCCATGCAGATCCAGGCGCCATCTTCTATTACGATCGGCCGGCTACTCGCAGGCTCCGCCGGCAAGCCCGCCGCGCGCTGCGTGGGGTCGCGGGGATGGCTGTCATAGGCAAATAGCGCGACCCTGTTGCCTATCAACACATCCGATCCGATGGTGACATCGGCGCCGACCGCCACCGAGAAGTACGACCCGCAGTGGCTGCGATCGCCTATGATAAGCCGCGGATTGGCAAATACCTTGGCCCCCACCAGCGTCGATGTGCCATGCATGACGACGTTCTTGCCTATATCTATGGACAGTCCGCCCCATATGGCCGGTATACCATCGAACAGGCACAGGCCGCGCCCGCAGATCTGGCACTGGCGGCGAAACAGCGGTTCGTCATAGAACTTGCGCTTGATCCAGCCGCCGACATGACGGCGCGCCACACGTTCCTTGGCCAAAAAGGCATAAAGCAAAGGCACCTCCGGGACATTCAGGCGCTGCATCGCCTTGTAGATGCGGTACAAGGCATCGGCCAGCGCTCCCTCGCGCCTACGCACCCGGTCGAGATATGACATTCTTTTCCCTCATTACCGTATAGTGGTATACCCGGTCGGCGGCGATGATCGCCCCCATCTGTATATACAGAATCACCGCGTACGCCTCGGACAAAAATGATGCCGTCACGAAATAGGCAAACAGCGCCAACACCAGAGATAGGCCGATGCGCGCCATGTCTTCGTGGGACTTGTTCTTGCGCAATCGGTTTGCGGTCTGCATGCCGCGCTTTAATAGCGTTAGAAACACGATGCCCCCAAGGATGCCAAGCTCAGCCGTGGCCTCAAGAAGCGCGTTATGGGCATCCATCCAGCGCTCGCCGATCACATCTTCCACAATGTGTCCTTCGGCGATCGGAAAATTGCGCATGCCGACACCGAGGGGGTGCCTTTTTATGATCTTCAGGCCACGTTTCCAGATCGCGATCCGCCCAGTGCGCGCCGTCAGGTTGTAATCGTTTTGAATGTGTATCAGCGTATCCACCGCATGGTGTACCTTGGGCGGGCCGAATTCATAGGCCCCGACGACGATCGCCAAAGCCATGAGCACGCCACCTAGGATGGCAAGCACCGCGCGTCGACCGAACCGTATGTACATGTACAATATGAGCACCGCCGATATGCCAAGATAGCTGCCACGCGAGACGCTCATGAAAATCGCGAATACGAGCATGATTCCGGCCGCCCACTTTAAGATCTTGCCGATGCCGCTCACCGGCAGGCCGAGCAGCATGCCAAAGGCGATCACCGAGGTCATTGCGATCTCGTTTTTGCCAAGGTGCACGATGGTGATCTTGTGATCTCCGTAATGCAGGAGAATCGCGTCCAGAATCAAGGTATTGACGATGATCGTCCACAGTAGGCGGCGGACGTCTTTCGGGGTCCTTGTGGTCACGACCAGCAACACGATTAGGACCATATCCTTGATATAATTGCCAAACAAGAATCGCGCGCTTCCACCAGGCCATATTGCGAATGGTATGGTCACAAGACCCATGAAAAATAGCCCTATGTAGGCGCGCATGATCGGATGGCTTAAAAGCCCCTCCTTCCAGCCACCACCCTCAAAAAGCAGCGCCAGAACGGAAAGGCCGATCAGGATTTTGCCGATCTCGAAATGCCCGAGATGTGGAAGGTTGCCGATCTTCGCCAAAAACACAAACATGGACGCCAAGGTCAGGCGATTGGCGAGTGGCGTGTCGATGATGCGGGCCGTCTCCCAAGGGCGAAGGACGCTAGCCGGTCTCGGTTTTGTTTGCGCCGCTTGCGGCATCAGCATTGTTATTCCTCCTTGTCGACTCAGCTTTGAACACGGCCTACGGCCAGACGCCAGGCACGCGGCACGGACCACAGGCGCAGCACGGCTCCAAGCCCCAGATAGGCGATGCCCATGAACCACGGCGCTACCGGGTAAAAGGCCAGCGCCACGCAATAGGCGATGGCGGCGCGCATCAAAAGATGGGATGGCAGAACATCGATTCCGCGGCGTTTCATGTCGAGGCGCTGGACCACGGTCAACACGATCCAGCGCAGCACCACGGCCCACGCCACGCCGATCAGGCCGAAGGCGCGCGTGAGAAAAAACACCGTCGAGGCATAGAGAACAAGCGCCACGACCTGCGCGCGCATGTTGCTTGAGGCCGAATCGCGCGCCACGGCGAGACTCGACTGCACCAGTTCTATGGCCTTCACGAGGATCACCGCTGTGAGCACCGCGAACACCGGGAAGGCCTGCGTGTAATTGCGGTTCAAGACAAGCGGCATGAACCACGGCAGGACGGCGGCCGCGGCCAGACCCATGAGCGGCAGGACGGCGAGATTGATGCGCACGATATCCAGGGCCTGGGCGTGACCGGTGCCGTGGTCGGCCTGCGAAAAGTGCGACAGCAACACGCGCGAGAGCATATGGACGGGCTTGTTTAGCACGTTAAATAAAGTGAGCGCGAGGACGTAGATGCCGAGATCGGCAAGCCCTAGGACGTGGCGTATCACCAGACGATCGGCCAGCTCCCCTATGGCGAACACCGCAGACCCCAGAAACACCGGCATGGCCGTGCCCCAGAACGCCCGCCGCCAAGCGCCGGGCCAGCGCAGCCGCGGCAGTCTTTGCGTGAGCCCATAAGCGATCATCGCAAAGGCGGTGCTATAGGCCCCCAGCACCTGACCGAGTATGGGGGCCCAATAACCATGATCGGCGAGCAGCAGGGCGAATATCCACGCCGAGGTCACGAGCGACGCGAACACCAGCACCAGCGCCTCGCGCCGCCTCCACAGACGGGCGCGCGCGGCGCTCAAACCGACACTAAAGACCTGGTAGGCGGGCAGCGCAAACAGCGCCGCGGCCAGGACCTTGAACGACAGCAGATCTGCCCCACCGGCCGCGACATACAAGAGGCCCGAGATCCCGGCCAGCCTCAGCACCATGAACGTGAGGAATTCCCCGTCGTCCACCGCCCCGCTCGCCACCCACTTGACGGTCGCGGGCGCGAGTCCAAAACTTGACGCGTACGCGCCAAACAGGAAATACGCCTGAAACAGGCCATAAATCCCCAGGTCGGCGCGCGACATGTCGCGGCTTATGAGGATTGTAAGACCGAAGGTCACCAGCGAGGCCGCGACATTGGCGCCGTACAAGGTCCCCGCGTAACGCATGATTTCGCGAAGCGTCACGGCGTCCCCGCTTCGGCATTCCGCCGCGCATCAGTTCCGACTGACGTGGCGCCTTGTGCCCATGCTCCGTTCATGCCAGATCTCCGCCCATCCGTGGGCTGTGAGCGCGCCTTAGCCGGCTGCGGCCTCGGTCTTGTCCGCGTAGCGCAAGAACCGCGCCGGATTGCCAATTGCCGTCGAGCCGCCGGGCATGGCCTTGGTAACCACGCTCCCGGCTGAAACGATGCACTGACTACCGACATCGGCCATGATCAGCGATCCCTCGCCAAGCCAGCTCCCATCGCCGATCCGAACCGGCTCGAGACACAGGTCATTGGCGCGGAAGTTGCGCCCCCGCCGGCCGCCTCCATGCTGATACTTGCCGCTTAGCACCGACACCCGGCTCGCCACCATGACTCCATCACCCAAGCGCGCGGTCCCTATGATGGTAAAGCTGCCGATGCCCACGCCCTTTCCGACCTCCGCCTCTGGATGGGAAAAAAATGAGCCGAAACCGACCGCCAGGTCGTAGTGGCACACCTTGAGCGTTTTCATGTAAAACGACGCCCGAAGAAATTGGCCGATGCGTCCCGGCCACAGGCTCAAAAGCTTCGCCGAGACATCGAAGGGCCGCTCCGAGCCAAACACGCGGTAGGCCAGGACCGACGGGACCCAAAACGGCCATGTGACGAAATGGACGAGCGATACGACGGCCGCCTTCACTTCGTATCGCATGGCGTTTCGCTACCCCCCATAAGGATCGGGGCCTCATGCAGGTAGCGTGTCGTCCTGCGCTTGGCCTCGATATCGGCATAGATGCGCGCCGCCGCCACCTGGTCCACCCCCAGGGCCACGGCGAGCTCGGCCGCGCTGCGGCCCGCATCCCGGTAGGCGAGCGCCACGTCGAGCTGCGCGTAAGGCAACGCGAAATAGAAATCCTCTTGTTCCTGGGGCAGGCTGTAGGTATCGCTCGTCGGGATTGATGCCACGATTTCGCGCGGCAGACCCATATGCCGGGCAAGCCCATAGACCTGGGTTTTGTAGAGGTGCGCTATGGGCTTGATATCGGCCGCGCCGTCGCCGTTCTTTACGAAAAAACCCTGATCGTACTCGAGCCTGTTGGGGGTGCCCACGACCACATAGTTGAGCCGGTCGGCATGGTGATACTCGACATTCTTACGGGTACGCTGCTTGAAATTGGTGGCCGCCACGATCTCGAGATATTCTTTCAGGCCCAGGCGCCGCTCGATACGCTTGCCATCGGGCCTCGCTACTATGATATGGAAATGGTTGAATTGCCCAGACAGGCCGCCTGTGATAACAAGCTTGTTGCGCCACCCGTCACGATACTCGGGGACCACGGCGCGAATCGCGGCATCGCGTCGCTCATAACAGTCGAGCGCCACGAGCGCGCCTGTGATGTCCTTGCGCTCATATGGCACGCCCAACACGTCCACCACCTGCATGGCCAGTCGCTCGGAATCGGCCGAGGACTCCCGTTCGGGCAGCAACAGCGCGAGCACGCGCTGCGGCCCCAGGGCATGGGCCGCGAGCGCGCAGCATACCGCGCTATCGACGCCCCCCGACACGGCCACCACCGCGCCGCGCCTACGAAAACGCACCACGGTCTCCTTGAAGCGCGTCGCGATCGCCTCTATCTCCCGATCGTAGTCGAGAGCAAGAAGCGCATTTTTATCCAGTTCCTTGGCCGCTTCCATGAGGTGACTCCTAAGCGGTCATGGACGACGCCCGACGGAACGTCTTGCGCGCAATAAACTGCTCGATCGCATCGAGACTGTCGAGGTTGTCCGGAGTCATTTCCGCGTCCTCGACCCGTATTCCATAACGCTCCTCGAGAAAGGCTATGAGCTCGATCACCCCCGTTGAGTCGATGATCCCGAGATCCAAAAACGAGGCGTCATCGGTAAGCGCCCCGTCCTTCAGGCCCATGAGAAAATTCTCCGAGATGTAATCCTTGACGCAATCCCTTACGCTTGTCATCGCACGTGCTCCCGCTCTGCCTTAAGAGGTTGTTTTGCCATTGCCGCGGCGGCGCCCGCCTCGTCTTTTTCCTGCGCGCGCGCCGCCGCGGCAAGACCGGTCTTACGGATCTTTCCCGTGTCCGTCTTCGGAAGCGCCGCCACGATGTGCACGACCTTCGGCACCATGTAGCTCTCCAGATGCTCATGGCAGTGGCGCACGATATCCTGCTTTGTGACCGGCGCCTTGGCGTCGACCGCCACGAACGCGTGGATGGCCTGACCCAGGACTTCATCATCCACGCCTATGACCGCCGCCTCGCGGACCGAAGGCATGGCATACAGGACGTTCTCCACCTCCTTCGGGCTCACCTTCTCGCCGCGGCTTTTTATGATGTCGTCCGAACGTCCCACGAAGTAGAGATAACCGTTCTCATCCATGTGAAAAACGTCCCCCGTGTGCAGAACCCGCTCGCCCGGATAAGGGCCGGGCTTCAAGCGCTGCGCCGTCTCCTCGGGACGCCGCCAATAACCGCGCATGACGTGACTGCCACGGACCACGAGCTCCCCGACGGAGCCCGGCGGCAAGCGGCGGCCATCGGCGTCAATCAGATAGATCTCCTGATTGGGCATGCCCCGGCCGACACTGGTGGGCCGATTCTCGATCTCTTCCGGCGCCAGGTAGGTCACGCGCTTGCACTCGGTCAGGCCATACATAGAAAAGATCCGGGCCTTGGGAAAACGCGCCTTCAGGCGCTTTATGTGCCCAGGCGGGAGACTTGCCGCGGTATTGGTAATCGTGCGCACGGCCTTCCAGTCATAAGCATCCAGCATGCCCTCGTGCCCGAGCAGCATGGAAAATATGGTCGGGACGCCCGGAAATACCGTGACCCGTTCGCGCGCCATGACCTTTACGACCGCCGCCGGAAACGCAAACGATCGCTCCAGGATCACGCTGGCCCCGACCATAAAGCCCATCAAAACCTGATAAAGTCCGTAATCGAAGGCAAGCGGCAGGCCGCATAGAATGCGGTCGGCCGCAATGAGGCCGAGATAACCAGACACCGACCGCGCCGCGCTCACCATGTTGTGATGCGTCAACATCACGCCCTTGGGTGTGCCTGTGGAGCCGGATGTATAGATGATCGCGGCAAGATCCTGGTCGATCGTGCCCACCGCCGGGCATGCGCCGGTGGTCGTCATCTCGTCCATGACACGCTCGCCGTCTTTTGCGTCGTGCCCATCGCCACCGCTTACGATCACCACCCGCGGCCTGTAGGTCTCCCAAGCGCTTTCGAAGACGCGCCGCAGGTGGCTATCGCCTATGAACGCCGTAGCCTCGGCATCCGCAAGGATGAATGCAAGCTTATCGCACTTGGTAAGCGGATTGATTGGCACCATAACCGCGCCTGCTTTCAGGATCGCATAAAGCGCGACGACCGCCGCCACCGAATTGTCCATGAACAGCGCGACGCGATCGCCACGCCCCACTCCATCTTTCACCAACGACGCCGCCAGCGCGTCGCTACGCCGGCTGACCTCCCGGTAACTGACCCGTATTTCCGCCGACACCAACGCCTGTGCGTCTGGATTCTCCGCGGCCCTTCTTGCAAATGCATCCTGCAACAGCATCCCTGCCCCCAATTCAGCCTGCCCGCACACTTGGCAGCTCATCTATCATGCACGTCCCGGAGGCATCGCCCTCCACGAACTGCTCGTGAAGCAGCATCGTGGAATAGATGCCCACAAAGGCCATGTTGTCCGCGAAACCTATTGCCTTTCCCTGGCGGCACTTCTCGAACAGCTTACCGGCGGCCTCAGCATCGAAGTATCCGACTTCCAGGAGTCGCTTTTTTTCAAAGGCGCGCGCCACGCCCTCGTCAGGGATCCCCTTATGGAAGAAACTTGCGCTATCGGGGGCCCTATACGGCTGTTTGGGACGGTCGCAGATAACGTCGGGTATGCGTCCGCGCCCCAGGCGCTTTAGGATGTATTTTTCCTTCAGGCCCATGAGCTTATAGCGCGCCGGCAACCGATTGGCGTACTCGATGACCTTGGTATCGAGGAAAGGCACGCGCGTCTCGACACTATTGGCCAGCGCGACCCGGTCTCCTTGCGAGCCAAGAAGATAGCCAGACAGTAGCGTACGCGCCTCGATGCATTGATCGACACACAAGGCATCCCAAGCGCCGTGATCGGCCGGCAGCAAGGTCCGCCCCTCCTCCACATAGTCGAAATCCATGGCCGCCCTCAGATCCGGATGGAAAAATTGCAGGCTGCGCCGCGTCGTCTGCCACCGCGGCCAGTGCCCGAAACCCGGATATCCAGCCTGCTCGAGACCCTGCCCGAAGAATTTTTGCGCATAGGCCGCGGACGCCGCCGGATGGGCGTTCAGGTACGGGTAGAGGCGCGTAAGGAGCGCGGGCCGCATGCGCGATCGCGGCACGCGCGCCCAGAAACGGCGCACCCGCGCCTCGCGAAATATGTCGTAGCCGGCCAGCGTCTCGTCGGCTCCTTCTCCCGTGAGCACGACCTTGATGCCGGCCTCATGCACATGACGCGACAAAAGCATCATGGGAACGGGCGCCGTGCGCAGCATCGGGCTTTCGGCATGCCATACGGTGCGCGCGAAGGCTTTCGCGATGTCCATGGTGGTCACCGTGACCTCGGTGTGGCGCGTGCCATGACGGTCCGCGACCGCGCGCTGATAGACACCCTCGTCGAACTCCCGATCCGCGAAGCGCAGGGAGAATGTAGGTGGCGGGACATTCAGGATTTCCGTCATGTACGCCACGATCATGGCGGAATCTATGCCGCCGCTTACATAAGCGCCGACCGGCACGTCGGAACGCACCTGACGCTCGATTGCCGCCCGCAAGGTCTCATCCAGGCCCGTCACGCATTCCTCGCGGCTCCGCATGTCGGTGGCCGCGCGATGCGTGAATGCCCAATCCCAGTAACGGTGCTGCCGCTGACGACCGTCCGCGTCGAATACCACCACACACCCCGGGCGCACGCTTTGCACGCCAGCAAACACGCTCCCAGGCTCCGGCACACCCCAGTAGGTAAAGACCCGCGCCACGCCACCCCAATCGAGCGCGCGCGGAATCTCCGGGCAGGCGAATAAGGCCTTCACCTCGGACGCGAAATACACACGCGAGCGCGCGCGGTGAAAAAAAAGTGGCCGTATGCCTACCCGGTCCCGCGCCAGCACCAGCCTTCGCCGCCGGACATCCCAAATTGCGATGGCGAATTGCCCATTCAGGTGCCGGGGGAAATCGTCGCCGTACTCCTCGTAGAGGTGCACGATGACTTCGGTGTCGCTGTGCGTTGAAAACGCATGACCACGCTTTTTGAGCAGCCGCCGCAGCTCTATGTAATTGAATATCTCGCCGTTGAACGTCACCCAGACGCTGCGACTTTCGTTGGCCAGCGGCTGCGTACCGCCGGCAATATCGATAATGCTAAGCCGCGCGTGCCCAAGACAGCAGCAGCTGTCGATATAACATCCTTGGCCGTCCGGACCCCGATGGCGAATGCGCCACACCATGTCATCCACCTCGGCTTTTGCCGGCGGCTTGCCGCCTGAAAAGGCCACTATTCCCGCGATACCGCACATACGTCGCCCTCTCAAGCCTGGTGGTGTGTGTAAAGCCTTTCCATCTCGGCGCTCACCTGCTTCAAAAATTGCTGTACCTGGTTTTCACTAACCCTAAGCGATATGCGATTGCGCCGCTGGAGAATGGTCACCATGCCTTTTAATAGCGTCTCTATGCCATCGAGACGCGGCTCCATGGACGCCACCGCCCTAGCAATATCCTCAAGATCTCGATCACGCGTACCGGGGGCGCCATCGCCGACCATGGACGGCGTCGCTCGCGGCGCCTGACGCGAACGGGCGCTAAACGGCTTCCATTGCAGCTCGAGGACGGCGGACTTTACCATCACCTCATCGACCCCCTCGCTATCGTCGGCAAAGGCACAGGTCAGCGCCGTATCACACAGGGTGTTTATGAGGCGCGGTATGCCTCCGGTGTACTCATAAATGACCGGAATGGCATCACGCGCAAACAAGGCCTCCGGGTTCACGGCCCCGGCTATACGCAGCCTGTGGTACACATAGTCTGCTGCCTCGGCTTCCGTGAGCGCCGCAATATGAAAACGCAGCCGCACCCGCTGCGTGAGCTGCTCAAGCCCAGGCGCATCGAGAGTCTCGTTCAGCTCGGGTTGGCCCACCAAAATGACATGGAGGATTTTTTGCTTCTCTGTCTCCAGGCCCGACATCATGCGGATCTCCTCCAACACCCGCCTGTTTAAGTTCTGAGCCTCATCAACGATGAGCACAAGCTGCTTTCTTTTGAGGAAGCTCTCGACGAGAAACGACGACAGCATATCCATGAGCTCGACCTTCCCGGCATTGAACGGATTCAGCCCGAACTCGACAAGCACCGCCTGCAGAAACTGGGTCTCATCGAGCTGCGTCTGAAAGATCTTTGCCACGACCACAGAGTCGTCGAACTCCGACAGAAGCTTTCTTATGAGCGTCGTTTTCCCGGCCCCGACCTCGCCCGTTATGACGACGAATCCGTCGCGATTGCGGATGCTGTAATCCATGTACGCCTTGGCCCGGGAGTGCGCGGCGCTCATGTACAGGAAATCCGAATCCGGCGTGATTTGGAATGGGTGCTCCTTCAAATGGAAATAATCGAGATACATGGCTAGTAGAAGATCGAGTTGGTGTAATGAACGAAAGGATCGGTGCGCATGCGGTTCGGGTTCGTGAGGTACGAGATCCCCACAATGGCCCTCCACTCGGTATAGGAAAGCACCGAGTCCGTGCTTATGCCTCGATCGTACATCCCCTCTAGGCTTACGCTCAGATCCGGCGACAGACGATAGCGGACACGCATGCCGCCGCCGTAATCACGCGTATTGGCGTTGTAATCCAAATAGTGCACTTTGACGTAGTCCCCAAACAATGAATCCGTCCACCGCTCGGAAATGTCGTAGCCGATGTTGAACACGCCGCCCTCGAGCTGCTGACTCAGGGTTGTGGTCAAATAGTGAAGGTGTTGCCAAAAGGCGGTGACGCGGTCCACGCCATAGGCACGACGATACTCATAACCAAGATTGGCCATGCGCCCGTAGTACAGGCCTCCGCCGACGATTTGCGAGGGATTCGTGGCGATGGGCACGATCAGGTTTGGCGCTGGCGCCTCCAAAAGCGCATAGCGGCCGGCGTCCCCATAGCTGCGGTCGGCCGCTGCCGTGAGACGCGAGCGCGGACCCAGCCGGTCGGTCAGGGCAATGCGCGCGAGCGTGCCATTCAAGGTATGGCTTTGCCCTGTCTGCTCGATGCGGGTACGGCCTCCCTGGGCTGTGACGCCGACGCCATCGATGCGCGTATCAAGCCCCAAGAACATGTCCTGACGCCGATAATCCGGGTTCACGATGGTGTTGTTGTAGCGCACTATCGACGGCACATAATTGATAGACGCCTCCGTGGTGCGCGAAAACGCATGCACGAAGCGGGTCTCGGCCAGCCACCGGTAGTTGCTGGTGGAATAGGTCTGCGGAAAGGTCGACGGCTCTTTCTGGTAATAGAAGTTGCGGTAACGCAGGTCGACTTTGAAGGCGTCGATCGGATCGACATACCAAGAAAAATTGGGGCCCGCCGAGAACGCGTTGGTGTTTTGAAGGTTCGTCGGCGTCATCACAAACCGCGGATCTATCGGTGCTTGCGTAAAGATGTCGCGCTCAGACAAACTAAACACCTTCGGCAGGACGATGTAATGAGTGAGCGAGTTCACCCCAAATAACACATCGTTCCCGTATGTCCCGCGCGTGAACACGCGCCCCATAGCCTCAAGATCTAAATGGGTATCGAGATGCCGACCGTGCTTTTGATAGGAAAAAAGCCCGCGAAACACATTGATATATTCGTTTTGCTGGTTCGTATTGGATCTATAAATGTTGTTCGTATAGATCCCGTTGTAGCCTAGCCCATACTCGATATGAGCGGCGTTTGCCCTCATGGACATGGCCATAAGGGCAAACGACCCTAATCCCAGCACCCTAGCAATGCGGGTAGATTTTTTAAATTTACGCACGCCATTAATTCCAGATGACGCGACGTGGCTGCGGCTCGTCGTTGAAGACGACGCCCAGGAATTTCTCCTCGTCAATTCCTTTCGCCACGCCCCAGATCTGCGACTCCGTCACCTTGCCGTAGGGAACGACCAGCAATACGAAGTCGGCGATCTCGGCCAGCACGGAGGCGTCGGCGGATTCCGCTGGAGAAGCGGCATCGAGGACGATGTAGCGATCCGGGTAGCGGTCCCGCAAGTGCGCGATCAGATCACGCATGCGCCGTGAGTCGAGATGCTCGGTCCCGGCATCGCTTTTGCGGCCGGCCGGGATCAGCCGAAAGCGCGGCAACCCTCCTTCGTGTATGATCTGGCCCACCTCGACGTCTTCAGCCTCGAGGTAGTCGGTCAGTCCGTAGTGAATGTCACCGCCAGCCAGACGATCCTGCTGGGGATCGCGCAGGCGGCAATCGACCAGCAACGCGGTCTTGCTTTCATCAAAAGCAAACGCTGCGGCAAGATTCAAGGCCACGAAGCTTGCTCCGCCGTCTGGCACCACGGATGTCACAAGAACGACGCAGTTTCTCGGACCCGCGTTCTGAAGGATGTGGGTCCGCATCTGCCGGAACGATTCCACCACTCGGGCATCCTCCATTTCTTGATAGATGATCTTGGCTTCGCTCAGATCAGAGCGCTCCATCTGGAACTTATGCGACATTCGCGGGATCTGGGCGGTGTAGTCCGCAATGTCCTTGGCGCTCAGAATGAGCGGTCTTTCCTGGGCGGCCGCCGAGGCGGTGGTCGGCGTCGGCTGGGCGACGTCATCCATGGCACGAGCCTTCTGCAATGCTTTTTCGACTTTGCTCATAGTGTTCTACCTGAAAGGACGATGCTGACGGCGATGAATAAGACGCTGAACATGAGGACCCCGAGCCAATGGACGCTACGCCGGGCCGATAGCGCCTCGCTTGGCGCATAGAGGTGTGGCACCACCGCGAGTAGCGGCAGATTGAGGGTCTCTGGGATGACCGCCTCGGCGCGCACGCGGGCATCCATCTGGCTACGGCCATAAAGCAGGCCGAATGGCAGAAAGAGGCCAAGGACGATTCCGCCGATCACAAAGAGCGGGAACGGGGGTCCTATCCGCTCTATCGGGCGCGTCGCCGGCTCATAGACGCGGAACGAGAGGGCCTGCTGCTCCTTGTTCAGGTTAAGGGACACCCGCGCCTGTTCGCGGCGCTTCAAAAGACCGTTCAAGGTCTGCCGGTTCGCGGCATAATCGCGCAGCAGCGTGGACACCGCGGACGACCCCTGAGAGGCATGCAAGGCCTTCATCTGCGTACGCAGAAGGGTCTGGGACTCCATGGTCTCGGCCTGCAAAGTGGCGACGCGCGCCTGAGTCTCGTCTAGCTCATGCTCGAGCTTGCGGAAAAAACGCCCCGACCCGACCGCGAAGGCAAACGGTTGCGAGCCAGGATGAAGGGCCTTCTCACGGGCCGTGAGGCCGGCGAGCTTCGCGCGCAGACCGCGGATCTCGGACTTGAGCGTCTTGATGCCGGGATAGGTCCGGCGATAATAGAGCTGCAGCTTTTGCAAATGGGCCTCGTCTGCGATCAGACGCGAACGGTCCAGGCCCTCTTTCGCAATGATCGAGTTCGTGCGGCCGTGGCCGGTGAGCTCGTGCTCCAGGGCCCGCACGCGCCCCTCATCTTCTTTGAGCTCGATGCGGCCCTTGTCGTAGGCCATGCGCAGATGGGCGATACGCCGTCTCTCGTAGCGCGCGAACGTGTGATCGGCATCGAGGGTGTTGGCCTTGAGCTTCTTGATCTCCGCGCCTTCGCGGGCCAGGCGATGGCGATAGCTTGCGACCTCCTGCTTCAAGAAGGTGTAGGCGCCCTGCGCCTGCTGCAAGGCCGCGCGCCGGTCTTGTCCGATGAACTGCGCGACGACCGCCTGGGTCAAGTGATGGGCGCGCAAGGCATTGGTGTCCTTAAACGACACGCTTATGAGATTCTTGCCAAGATCCATGACCGAGGCGTTGCTGCGCACCGACGCCAATATCCCGGCCATTTTGCGCGGCGACATGGACGTCTTCACAAGGCCCGCTTTGGCCATCGCCGGCATGAGGATCTCGCGGCTCGTGATGAGGTCTTGGGCGATCTTCGCGCGCTGTTGGCCGACATCGGGCTGGTAGGCCGCCCCCTTGATGAGCGGCGCAATAAGGCGCTTGTTGTTGACGAGGATCAGGGATGTCGATTTGTAGGCTCGCGGCCATAGCAGTCCCGCGACCGTGGCCAGCGCCGTCACCGCAATGAAAGTACCGGCGACAAAGCGGCGGTGCGTAAACGCTTCCTTGCCGAGAATATGAGCGTTCTGCTCGAATGTCAGTCTCATACGTTGTCCTTAAGATATTAGATGCGTGACTTAGAGGAGGCGCTCTGGGACCGTGATGATGTCCCCGGGCCGAAGCCGATAGTTGGTGCCAAGCCGTCCTTCACTCAATATGTTGCCGAGCCGCACGTGTATAACCCGCTCCGAGTGACCCACGACGCGATGGATCTCGGTATCATTGGCGGCGGCAAAGGTATTGACGCCACCGGCATCCAAGACCGCGTCCAGTACGGTCATGCCGGGTTCGTAGCGTAGCGACGCGGGATGCTCGACGGCCCCGGTCACGCGGATCCTGTTTTGGTAGCTATCCTGAACGACATGCGTGACGATGACCGTGACCTGCGGGTCGCGCACATAGTAGGCGAGCTTGGTCTTTATGTTCCGAGCGACACCCGAGGCGGTATGGCCGGCAACTGACACCGAGCCTATGAGCGGCATGGATATACGTCCATCCGGTCGCACCGGGACCGTCTCCGACAGCCGCTTGTTATGCCACACGGAGATCTTGATAACGTCGGCTACCACCAAGCGGTAATGGGGAATGCGCGCGTGGGCGGCGGCCGTCATGCGCGCTGCCCCACCCGCCTTCGGCATCGGGGCCTGCGCGCAAGCACTCAAACCTGCCAGCGCGAGAGTGGCGACTAATAGCTTTGGCTTCATCTGTTCCATCCTTGGCTGCATCTTCCTTGTGAGGGCCGTTCAACCTTATCGCGGCGGGCTCATCCCTTATATCCGACCAAGGTCCGCCCGAGAGACCCGGTATCTAGCGCGCACCGTCCTGGAAAATCACGACCTGTATCGTCTGAAAGAGGATGATCAGATCCAGAAACAAGGTATTGTTCTTGACGTAATAGAGGTCATACTTCAGCTTTTCCACGGCATCCTCCACCGAGGCGCCATAGGGATAGCGTACCTGCGCCCAACCGGTGATGCCGGGCTTTATGGTGTGGCGATAACCGTAATAGGGGATGTCGCGCGCGAGCTTGTCGACAAAAAACGGGCGCTCGGGGCGAGGACCCACGAAACTCATGTCGCCACGCAGGGCGTTGAACACCTGGGGCAGTTCGTCGATACGCACCTTGCGGATGAAAGACCCGACGCGCGTCACACGGCTGTCATTGCGGCTCGCCCACTGCGGCGTCCCGTCTTTTTCGGCATTGACGCGCATGCTACGGAACTTGAACAGCGGAAACACGCGTCCGGCCTGGCCGACGCGGTCCTGCCGATAGAGTACCGGGCCATTGTCTTCGAACTTGATCAGGATGGCCGTGATCACCATGACCGGCAGGCATACCATTAGCAGGATGATACTGGCGACGATATCAAAGACGCGCTTGATCCAGGCCTTCAGGACCCCTTGCGTGAAACCGTCGGCGAATACCAGCCAACTCGTGTTGAGCGACTCCAATTCGATGCGTCCGCTCTCGCGCTCGAAGAACGTCGTGAGATCCATGACGCGGGTCCCGGAAAGTTTGCATTCGAGCAATTCATTGACCGGCAAGCTCAGCCTGCGATCACGATTCCCGACCACGATCTCTGTGACGTGATAGCTGCGGGCGATGTCGGCGAGTGGCTGATCACCGCGCAATACTAGCGGTCCGCCCATGTCTTCCCGCTCACCGCACGGCATGAAACCCACGACATGAAAACCGGGGCGCCCAGGGCTGCCTTGGGCAAGCGCCTGAATGGCGCGGGCGCGCTTGCCGGTGCCCAACACCAACACTTGGCGATGGACGGCCGCGCGGCTGGTGACGGCCAGATACATAAGCCGCGTCAGCATCGTCCCGCACAATGCCACGAGCACCACCGCGGCCAGCACCGTCGGCGGCAGCACCAGCGAAGGCAGGATCGGCAAGAGCGTGCAAAAGACCAGAAAACCCAGGGAAAGGCTTACGATGAGGCGTGGAAAATAGCCCCACCGCCCCTCCTCCAGTTCGCGTCGATAGAGGCCCAACGCGGTCATGACGACCCACATCACGACCACGAAAAGCAGCGCCTTGCCAGAGGTCGCGGCGAGATGGGTCCGTGTCGCGAATCCGCCGTAGCGAACCTGGGCGCCCAGGTACAGCGCGCCCCACAAGACCAACACCTCGGAAAGCCCGAGGATCACAAGGCCCGTGGGCAGATAATGCCGGAAGATGCGAATCACGTTACGTCCCTGTAACAGCTCAGCATGCCGCCATTTAGCGGTGCGAACCGTCGCAAGACAATCCGACCTTTCGGCCACCGCAATCCGCCCTGCATCGCCGGGCGCGGACACGCCAAAACCCAAAGAACAGACGCCGCGTCCCGCTGCCAGGCGGCCCATGGACCGTGGCATGGCTTTGCCACCCGTGGCGCCGGAAACGACGTGGCCATTGCGAACTTCCCGCGAGCCTCGCGCTACCATCGCTTAAGGCGGCCCGGCATCCTGACAACGCCCCGGGAGGCGGTCATGCGATCATGCCGGTGAGCTTAAGCGCACCCCCTAGTGACTAATGGCCATGCCGGTGATGAATGTCCGGGTAATGGGGATGGCTATGCACGAGCGGCTCGTGAACGTGGTAATGGACATGCGGCTCACGGCCATCCCAGGGGGAATCGTGCGCATGCTGGTGGTGGATATCGTGCGCGTGGCCGTGGCTATGCGCCAGGGCCTCATGGCTGTGGGCATGGGCATGGCGCTCGGACAGGTGTAGCCATAGGCCCGCCGCCATGAAACCCGCCGCCACCCAGAACGCCACACCCGCGCGCTCATGCAGCCCTATCAGGGCGATGACGGCCCCGACGAACGGCGCGGTGGAGAAATAGGCGCCGGTGCGCGCCGTGCCGATATGCCGCAATGCCGTGACAAATAACGTGAGGCTCACGCCATAGCCGAGGAACCCCACCACACCCGCGGCCGCGCCGGTGAGGGGCGTGGGGAGGCGCTCTCCAAGCAGCACCGCCACGGCGGTATTCACGCCCCCCGCCGCGACACCCTTGATGGCCGCGATCAATACCGGATCGCCGGCCGATACCCGCCGCGTGAGATTGTTGTCCACGGCCCAGCACAGACAGGCCCCCATGACCGCCAAGGGGCCCAGAATCGATTCCAGGCGGGCGTAGCTTTGGCCTGTGAGCAGCGCGCCCGCGAGCGCGATCAATACCATGCCCAGCACGATGCGCCGATCATGGTGCTCATGGAACACAAACCATGCGATGAGCGCCGTGAAGACATTTTCCAGATTGAGCAACAACGAGGCGTTGGCGGCGGGCATGCGCGAGAGCCCGAACATCAACAAGATGGGGCCGAGGACACCGCCGACGGCGATCGCGGCGGCGAGCCACGGGATGTCGTGGCGCTCGATGAGGCCAGTTTCGGCATCGCGCGCGCGCCGCCATAGCCACACACCCGAGAGGCCGGCCCCGGCGCCGAGATAGAGCAGGCCCGCGAGCGTCACGGCGGCCATGTGTCCGATCAGGACCTTGGCAAACGGGGTGCTGGCCCCAAACAGAATGGCGGCCGCAAGCGCGCTCACGATGCCGGGGGCCAGACGCGACGAGGTATTCAAGGGGCGATCCTTACATTATGGCGACAACGAAATCCTAGAGGCTTGGCGCGGTACCTTTCCAATCCCGCCCTGCATGGCGATGTCCAGGGCGAGCGTGGAACATGCCGCGGCGCTCATGTCAGGGTAGCGCTCCATCACCCCTGCCGCGGCTCGCGATCCCGGGCGCGCAAGCGCATCAATCGCTCGCGAATGCGTATCTCAAGACCGCGGTCGGTGGGCTCGTAATAGACCGTGGGCGTCATGGCATCAGGGAAATACGAGACGCCGGCGGCGTAGGCCTCGGGTTCGTCGTGCGGATAGCGGTATTCGCGCCCGTGACCCTGAGCCCTGGCGAACGCCGTCGGGGCGTTACGCAAATGCGCGGGTACCGGCTTGGTCCCGTGGGCCTGCACGTCTTCGGTGACCGCCTGGAAGGCCCGGTAGACGGCATTGCTCTTGGGGGCCGAGGCCAGATACACCGCCGCTTGAGCGAGCGCCAGATCGCCCTCGGGACGGCCCAATCGATCGAAGGCCTGCCAGGCATCCAGGGCGATGGTCAGCGCCCGCGGATCGGCATTGCCGATATCCTCGCTCGCCGCGCGCACCAGCCGGCGAGCCACATAACGGGGATCGCAGCCCCCATCGAGGAGTCGCGCCAGCCAATACAGGGCGCCATCGGGGCTTGAGCCACGCACCGCCTTGTGGAGCGCGGAGATCTGGTCATAAAGGAGATCCCCACCCTTGTCGAAGCGCCGGTAGCGGGTGCCGGCGGCGCGGCGCACATGCGCCTCGTCGATGACCGTGACGTCCGCCTGCGCGGCAAGCTCCGCCGCCATCTCCAGCAACGTGAGCGCGCGGCGCGCATCGCCATCGGCAAGATCGGTAATCAGCGCCAGCGCCTCCGCAGACGCCGTCCGCGCCCGCGCCAGGCCCTCGGGTACCTCCAGGGCACGAACCAAAAGCCGCCCAAGATCCGCGGGCGTCAAGGGTTCCAGGACGTGGAGGCGCACACGCGACAGCAATGCAGCGGTGAGCGCGAACGCCGGGTTCTCGGTGGTGGCCCCGATCAACACCACCGTGCCTTCCTCGAGAGGGCGCAGCAAGGCGTCCTGCTGGGCGCGGCTGTAGCGATGAATCTCATCTATGAAGGCGATGAGGCCGTGGCTTTGCGCGCGCGCCTCGCGCCCCCGCTCCTCGAGTTCCTTCAACTCGCGCACGCCGCTCGTGAGCGCGCTCAAGATGACGAACTCCCCCCCGGAGGCCTGCGCCAGCAGGCGCGCAAGCGTGGTCTTGCCGCTGCCCGGCGGCCCATAGAGGATCATGGGATAGGGATGGCCGCGCTCATAGGCGATCTTGAGCGGCGCATCTTGCGCGAGCAGCGACTCCTGCCCGACGAAATCCGCAAGGGTGCGGGGGCGCAGGCGTTCCGCGAGCGGGGTATGCACTACTGATAGACGATGGCCGTATGCGGTGGCGGCCGAAAGCGAAACGTGGAGGTCGGCAGCGCCATGTTCCAATGCAGATCATGGAGCCGGATATCGGTGGTCTGGCCCATCGCGTCCGCGACCACGATGCGCCCGATGCGCACCCCCCGGTAACCGATACGGATCCAACGAAAGCCCTGGCCGTGCCCGCGCGGCCGCAGGCGAATCCAACGCAAGCCATCATGATCCGCCAGTGTCTGCACGACAAACAGCCCCGAGAGGTGGCCATCGCCGGCCAACAACAGCGCGGGGGTCCGGCCAAGGGCCGCCGACGCCTTATAGCGCGTCGCCTGTGCGAGACCCGGGTCGTACAGCCAGACCTGGCGGCCACGGCCCACGATCTGCTCGCGGTACGGCGTCGTATAATTCCAACGGAATCGCCCCGGACGCTTAAGCCACACCTGCCCGCGGCCGCGGCTCACCACATGGCCGCGCCGATCGCGCACGACCTGCGTGAACCGCCCGTGGAGGGTATGGACGGTGGCGAAGAATCGCGCGAGGTCGGCGCCCAGCACCGGCACCGGCACCAGTGCCGTCCACCACAACACCATCCGCAAAAAACGGCGGCCCGTCATCATCACACCTCCGGTGGGGGCGGCGCGAGTACCTCGCGACTGCCATTTGACTGCAGCGGACCGACGACGCCGGAACGCTCCATCTGTTCGATAAGCCGCGCGGCGCGGTTATAACCTATGCGCAGCCGCCGCTGCACGCCTGACACCGAGGCGCGCCGGGTCTCGGTCACGATGCGCAGGGCCTCGTCGTACAGCTCGTCGGCCTCGCCATCTTCGCTCCCGCCCTCGACCGCCCCTTCGCCGGTGTCATCGGCGGCGAATATACGCTCATCATAGACGGGCGCCCCGGTCTTTTTCAGGGCCGATACCACCGCATGCACCTCGGAGTCGGCCACGAACGCCCCATGGACACGCTGCGGAAATCCAGTCCCGGCCTGCAGGAACAGCATATCGCCATGACCCAGCAATTGTTCTGCCCCCATCTGATCGAGGACCGTGCGCGAATCGACCTTCGCGGACACCTGGAAGGCGATACGCGCCGGGATATTGGCCTTGATGAGACCGGTAATGACATCGACCGATGGCCTCTGGGTGGCGAGCACCAGATGGAGTCCCGCGGCGCGGGCCTTCTGTGCAAGCCGCGCGATCAGCTCCTCGACCTTCTTGCCCACCACCATCATGAGGTCGGCCAACTCGTCTATGACGATCACCACATAGGGCAGCCGGCCCATCTCGCGCACCTCGCCCTCGGGTGCCTGCGGATCGTTCAGGATCTCCCCGCGCGCATGCGCCTCGTCATAGCGCTTGTTGTAGCCGGCGAGATTGCGCACCCCGAGGGCGGCCATGGCCCGGTAGCGGCGGTCCATCTCGCCTATGCACCAGCGCAGCGCCTGGGCGGCCTGCTTCATGTCCGTGACCACCGGCGCCAAAAGATGCGGCAGGCCGTCATAGACCGCGAGCTCGAGCATCTTGGGATCGATCATTATGAGCCGCACGTCGGCGGGTGTGGCCTTGTATACGAAGCTCAATATCAAGGCGTTCAGGCACACGGATTTGCCGGAGCCGGTGGTGCCCGCGATCAAGAGATGGGGCATGCGTGCAAGGTCGGTCACGATCGGCTGACCGCTGATGTCCTTGCCGAGCGCAAGCGCGAGCGGCGAGGTGATCGCCTCATAAGGGCGCGACGACAGGATCTCGCGCAACCGCACCACTTCGCGGCGCTCATTGGGGACCTCGATGCCGATATAGGTCTTGCCCGGGATGTTCTCGACCACGCGCACGCTCACCACCGACAGGGCGCGCGCCAGATCGCGTTGGAGTCCCGTGATCTGGCTGGCCTTGATGCCGGGGGCGGGCTCGATCTCGAAACGCGTAATGACCGGACCCGGATGCACGGCCTCGACCTTGACCACGATATGGAAATCGAGCAGCTTTTTCTCCAGCAGGCGCGACATCGCATGCAGCGACTCCTCGGAGAAGCTCGCCTTCTCGCCCGATGGCAGATCAAGCAGCGAGAGCGCCGGGAGACCCGGGTCGGCGGACTCGAGGAAGGTCGTTTGACGACCGCGGGCGGCGCGCACGCCCTCGATTGGCTCCACGGCCGGTTCGATGCGCGGGGGCACCGGCCGCCTCAAGGCCTTGCGCCCCTTCTCTACGGTCTCCTCGCGCTCCTGGCGCGCCTGCCTGCCACGCCAGCGATCAGCAAGGGTCCCGAGCCGCACCGTAAGGCCCGACACCGCGTCAAACGCCATGTCACCCAGGTAATCCATGACCCCGAGCCACGAAAGCCCGGTGGCCAGCGTGAAGCCCGCCAGGAACACGGCGAGCAGAAACAAGGTCGCCCCGAGCGGATCTATAATCCGCGAGAGCGCGCTCGAGGCGAGCCCCCCGAGCAGCCCGCCGGCCTGGAACGGCAAGGACACCGGTCCCCGAAAGTCGAGGCTCGCAAGACCGCAGGCGCCCACGAAGGCGAGTGCCACACCGAGGGCCGCCACCTTGGGCGAATGCCCGGGGGCCGCCACGCGCGGCCGCAACAGGCGCACCCCGCCCCACGCGACCAGAAGCGGGATCACATAAGCCGGCACGCCGAGCACGGCCAGCAGGCCGTCGGACAACCATGCCCCGGCAAGCCCGCCGGCGTTACGCACGACCCCATTCCCACTATGCGACCAGCTCGGGTCGCCGGGATGAAAAGTCGCGAGCGTCACCGCCAAGTACAAGGCCACCGCCAGGACCACGAACAACAACGCCTCGCGCACGAGGCGCGAGGCCGCGGGCGCCAGTGCCGCGCGCTCGCGCTTAAACCGCGCCTGACCCATGACCGCCGCCCCCGCGCGCCTGGCGGATCCCGCTGCGCCGCCTCATGACATCATGGCGGCCGCCACCGCTTCGTGGGTGATGCGCCCCCCACGCACATTGACTCCGCCGGCAAGCCGCGGATCATCGGCGCCGTGGGCGGCGAGGACCTGCACATAGGGCAGGAGCACCGCCGACAGCGCCTGCGAGGCCGTGCGCGGCACGGCCCCTGGCATATTGGTCACCCCGAAATGGACGACACCCTCCTCGATATAGGTCGGTGCCCCATAGTCGGTGGCGTGCATGGTCTCCACACATCCTCCTTGATCGATGGCAATATCGACGATCACCGCGCCGCGACGCATGGTGCGCACCATGGGCCGGGTCACGACATGCGGGGCCCGCGCCCCGGCCACGAGCACCGCGCCAATTAAAAGATCGGCCTCGCGCACCGCCGCCGCCACGGTCTCTTCATAGGCCGGCAGGGCCGTGACGTTGGCGCCGACCGCCATCATGGCGCTCTGACGGGCGCGCAACTTGTCAAATACCGTGACGTGCGCGCCGAGCGCGGCCGCGACGCGTACGGCATTTCCCCCCGCCTCGCCCGCGCCGATGACGACCACATGCCCACGCTCGGTGCCCGGCAGGCCGCCGAGAAGGATGCCGCGACCGCCGCTGCGGGCCTGTAGGAGCTGCGCGCCGATCTGTACGGCGAGCCGGCCGGCGATGTCGCTCATGGGCGCAAGCAAGGGAAGCAGGCCGTCCTGGACCACGGTCTCGAAGGCCACGGCCACGAGCCCTATCCTCTGCAAGGCCTCGGTGAGCGGACGATTCGCCGCCAGATGCAAATAGGAAAACAGCACGTGGTCGGCGCGCAGCCGCCCCCACTCCTCGCCGACGGGCTCCTTGACCTTGACGATGAGCTGCGCTGCGCGAAACACCGCGGACGCATCCGCGACGATGTGGGCGCCGTGCGCGGCATACTCCTCGTCTTGAAAGCCGCTACCGTGGCCGGCCCCAGTCTCCAGGAAGACCTCATGACCATCCTGGACCAGCGCCGCCACCGCATGTGGCACCAAGGCGACCCGCGCCTCCCATGGCTTCACTTCCCGCGGCACCCCTATTCGCATCGCATCCTCCGATCCCTGCCAGTCTAACGGGCTTTAGACGAGCCTGCCACGGCGCGTTGATCCGGGCCGACAAAAGGGGCAGGATAGGCCTATAATACCTGATCATTGCGACATCCGAGGTCTATCCATGCCATCCACTCGTCACGCCCGCCTGCTCATTCTCGGTTCCGGTCCCGCCGGTTACACCGCCGCCGTCTATGCGGCACGCGCCAACCTGCACCCGGTGCTGATCACGGGCCTCGAACAGGGCGGCCAGCTCATGACCACGACCGAGGTCGACAACTGGCCAGGCGACGTCGAGGGATTGCAGGGGCCGGATTTGATGGAGCGCATGAAGCGCCACGCCGAGCGCTTTCAGACCGAGATCGTCTTTGACCATATCCATACCGTCAAGCTCGGCCAGCGGCCCTTTTTCCTGAAGGGCGACGCCGGCGAATACACCTGCGACGCGCTTGTCATTGCCACCGGCGCGTCCGCCAAATACCTCGGGATACCCTCCGAGGAACGCTTCCGGGGCAAGGGGGTGTCGGCCTGCGCCACATGTGACGGCTTTTTTTATAAGAATCAGGCGGTCGCCGTGATCGGCGGAGGCAATACCGCCGTGGAGGAGGCCCTGTACCTCTCGGCCATCGCCTCCGAGGTGGTCGTCGTCCACCGCCGGGAGCGCTTCAAGGCCGAGGCGATACTGATCGATCAGCTGATGGCCAAGGTCCGCGACGGCAACATCCGCATCGAGTGGAACGCGGACCTAGACGAGATCTTGGGCGACAAGAACGGCGTAACCGGCATCCGCATCAAAACTCCCGATGGATCCAAGGATATCCCCGTCCACGGCGTGTTCGTGGCCATCGGGCATGCCCCCAATACCAGTCTTTTCGAGGGCCAGATCGATATGGTCAAGGGCTACATCAAGACCGGCCACGTCGAGGGCCATCTGACGGCGACCAGCGTGCCTGGGGTCTTCGCGGCCGGTGATGTGCAGGACTTCATCTATCGTCAGGCGGTGACTTCGGCTGGCAGCGGCTGCATGGCGGCCCTCGATGCCGAACGTTATCTCGGGACGCTCGCAGGGAAAGACGCTCATGGCGGACAATCCTGACGACGCGCCATCCTCGTTCGCGCGCGCCATGAGCGGTGTGCGCAAGCTCGCCCAGGATCGAGCCGCGCCGTTTCGGCCGCGCCTACGCCCCATTCCCCGGCAAGCGCGACGCGACAACGAGGCCGTGATCGTCGAGATGCTGACGTTCAGCTCGCAGGATATCGACATCGCCACCGGCGACGAACTGTTGTTCCGGCGGCCCGGCATCGACAAGGAGACCGTGCGGCGCATGAAGCGCGGACAATTCGCCCTCGAGGGCGAGCTCGACCTCCATGGACTGACCGTCGAACAGGCGCGCGCCGCATTCGCCGCGTTCCTGCACGAGGCGGTGCGTCAGGGGCTGCGGTGCGTGCGCATCATCCACGGCAAGGGACTGGGCTCGGAGGCGAGGCTGCCGGTCCTGAAAGGCTTCGTGAACCGCTGGCTTCGACAGACAAACGCAGTGCTCGCCTTTTGTTCGGCGCGCCCCGAGCAAGGCGGGACGGGTGCTGTCACCGTGCTGCTGGGACGCCGATCCTAGGGCTTGCGGGGCCCATCCAAGAGCACGATGGCGTGCGCGCTCATGCCCTCCGCGCGGCCGGTGTAACCCATACCCTCGGTGGTCGTCGCCTTGACATTGACGCAATCGACGGCCACGTCGAGATCGGCCGCCAGGTGCTCGGCCATGCGCCCCACGAATGGCGCCAGACGCGGGGCCTCGGCCACTATGGTGGCATCCATGTTGACCACGAAGAGTCCCCGCTCCTTGATCATTGCGATCACCGTACGCAACAGCATGCGGCTGTCGCAATCCCGATAGCGGGGATCCTTGGCCGGGAAATGTCGCCCGAGGTCGCCGAGCGCGGCGGCCCCGAGACAGGCGCTCGTCACCGCGTGGGTCAGCACGTCGGCATCGGAATGACCCGCGAGCCCGCGCGCATGCGCGATGGTCACCCCTCCCAAAATCAGCGGCCGTCCCTCGACCAAACCGTGCGCATCGAACCCCTGCCCTATCCGCATATCGCCGTCACTTTCCTTCTTGTTGGGATGTCTGCCACGCCAGATAGATCTCCGCCAGGACCAGATCCTCGGGCGTCGTGATCTTGATGTTGTCCTGATGACCGGCCACGAGCCGCGGCCGGCCACCCATGCGCTCGATGGCGCCCGCCTCGTCGGTGACGAGCTCATGCGATGCCACGGCGCTCGCCAGCGCCGCCTTCAGCCTGCCGAAACGAAACACCTGCGGTGTCTGGGCGAGCCACAGATCACGGCGATCGATGGTCGCCATGATCTCTGCCTGGGCCCCGCCGCGCTTGACGGTATCGGCCACCGGACGTGCGAGCAACGCGCCGTCGGGGGCATCGAGCGCCGCCTCGTGAAGGCGCCGCAGATCGCTGCTCCGCACGCACGGACGCGCCGCGTCATGGACGAACACGAGATCATCATCCGCCGCCTGATCGCTCAGGGCGGCGAGCCCATTTAACACCGTGAGGGCGCGCTCGGCGCCCCCCGTGAAGGTCACGAGCGGGGTGTTAAGAGACACGCGCAGCTCCGGCCAGTAGGGGTCCTCGGCCGCCAGACCCACGGCCATGGCGCGCGCGCCGAGATCGTCGAGGCGACGCAGGGTATGCGCCAGCACAGGCGCGCCCGCAAGCGGGAGATACTGCTTAGGCTGGGGAGATCCGAACCTGAGCCCGCGGCCGGCCGCCGGCACGATCACGAAGACGCGCGGAGACAAGCTCACACGCCCTCGGACCCCGCGCCGATGGAAGAGCGAATGATGTCGCGGGCGGCCTCGACCGTCACGCCCTGCACCGCCGCCAGCTCGCGCGCCAGATATCCGTCAGCCATCTCCAAAAGGCGCGCCTCTTCGAATGACAACCCGGGTCCGGCCTTCAGGCGCATGAGGTCACGCACCGCCGAGCCCACCTGCAGAACGCCGCCGGACTGGATGCGGCGCTCGAGATCCTTGTAATGCTCGGCCCAATGTCCCGACGGGCGGGCACTGCTCTTGTCGGCAAGGACCTCCAGCAGATCCTTCACATCCTTGCCGCGCAACAATGGACGCAGGCCGTTACTGATGGCCTTGGTCTTGGGTACCTTGATGGTGACGCGATTCTCGGGGATACGGATGACGTAACAGAGTTCGTGCTCGACCCCGAAGACCACCTCCTCCATGGCCTCTATGACCCCGACGCCCGCAGAGGGGTAGAAAACATCCTGCCCAACCTCGAACTCGCGCTCCTTCATGAGGATTTGCCCGCGCGCATCATGGCCATCGCCCCTGGGCGATGCGCGCGGCGCCGGCCCCCGACGGCGTGGATGTCATATCTCGTCACCGCCGCCTCTCCGTCAGCCGGGCCCATGAAAAACGCGCATTCCATCACTGTCTTGACCATAGTTCCCTCGATGGCCGCCGATCGGCGATGATCGCTCACTGGCAAGGGCTTTATTATGCCCTGAACCGCGGCCACACGACAACGCGACCACCGGCGCCCATGCCCGCACCGTCCATCCCTGGCAAAGCCCCTGCGCGCATGCGGGCTTGCAAAGGGCGTGGGCCGCACGCGAAGGCGCATTCGTGCGGCGAGCGCAAGGCCTGCGCGCCCGCTAAACGGCCACGCCCTCCTCACGGTGCCGCACTTTGGATTACAATGCCGGCCCTATGCCGATGTCCGTCCCCGAGCCGCACACGATTTATTCCCCGCTGAACCCGCCGGCGCCCTCCGGATCCGAGCACTGGGTGGGGCTCCATGCCAGCGCCCGAGGGTTGGCGCTGTCGCGCGCCGCCGAGGCCGGGCGCCTCCTGATCGTCATCACGCAGGACGTGCGTTCACGCGAGCGACTGGAAGACGAGATTGCCTTCTACCGCGATCCGAACGGGCCGCCGATCCTCACCTTCCCGGACTGGGAGTGTCTGCCCTATGACCGCTTTTCGCCCCATCCGGACATCCTGTCCGAGCGCCTAGCGACACTTGCCACCCTGCCGCACCTAAGCCATGGCCTAGTGCTCACGGCGGCCTCCACGCTCATGCACTACCTGCCGCCGGCCTCGCACCTGCTCGGCCACAGCTTTCTCCTGCAAGTCGGCGACAGGCTCGATATCGAACGCTTTCGCGAGCGCCTCGTGCAGGCCGCCTATAACGCCGTGGGCCAGGTCATGGAGGCCGGTGAATTCGCCATCCGCGGCGGACTCATCGACCTCTTCCCCATGGGCGCCGGCCGCGCCTATCGGATCGATCTCTTTGACGACGTGGTGGAATCGATTCGCACCTTCGATCCCGAGACCCAGCGCTCACAGGAGACCTTACGCGAAATACGCGTGTTGCCGGCGCGCGAACACCCGCTCACGACGGATGCCATTCAGACCTTCCGGTCGAATTACCGGGCGGCATTCGCCGGCGACCCACGCGCAAGCCTCATATACCGCGAAGTCAGCGAAGGCCGCAGTCCGGCGGGTATCGAATATTATCTGCCGCTCTTTTTTTCCGAGGTCGCGACCTTCGTCGACTATCTGCCGGCGCATGCGACGCTCGTGTTCATGGAAGGGGCGCGCGCGCAGACTGAACACTTCGAAAAGGAGACGGCGGAACGCTATGAGGCCTCCCGCGGACACATCGAGCGGCCGGTGCTTCCGCCCGACCGGCTGTTTCTGACGGCCACCAGCCTCAAGGATCGCCTGGGACGGTTTCCCGAGATCTCGCTTGACACCGAAGGGACCGGCACCGTCCGGCGTTTTGCGACCCACGAACCGCCGGCCCTGCCGCAAGATATCCACGCCCCTCAACCCTATGCGGCATTGTTTGGGGCGCTCGCGCCCGGCACGCGCCGGACGCTCATCGTCGCCGAGGCGGCGGGCCGGCGCGAGGCCTTGCGCGAGGCGCTCACCGCCCACGGCCACCGTCCGCAGGGCTTCGATTCATGGCATGCCTTTGTCCTGGACAAGGCGCCGCTCGGCCTCATGTCCGCGCCCCTTGACCGCGGCCTCGAGCTCGACGAACCGGCGCTCAGCGTCATCGTCGAATCGCAACTCTACGGCGAGCGCGCGCAGCAGAGACGCCGGCGCGTAAAGATCCGCGATCAGCAAGCGCTCATAAAAGGGCTTGGCGAACTGCGCGCCGGGGATGCGGTGGTGCATGAGGATCATGGCGTGGGCCGCTACCTTGGGCTCGTGCGGCTTACGGTCTCGGATATCGAAAACGAGTTTCTGGCGCTCGAATACGCCGGCGGCGACAAGCTCTATGTGCCGGTGACGGACCTCCACCTCCTCGGCCGTTACACCGGAACCGATCCCGAACACGCCCCCCTGCACAAGCTCGGCAACGAGGCCTGGGACAAGGCCAAGCGCCGCGCCGAGGAAAAGGCGCGCGATGCCGCAGCCGAGCTCCTGGAGATCTACGCCCGCCGCGCCGCGCGGCCGGGGCATGCGTTTGCCGCGCGCGGCTTTGAGTACGCGCGGTTCGCGGACGCCTTTCCATTCGAGGAGACCCCAGACCAGACGCGCGTCATAGCCGAGGTCTTGAGCGATATGGAAAGCCCGCGGCCCATGGATCGCCTGGTGTGCGGGGACGTCGGCTTTGGCAAGACCGAGGTGGCCATGCGCGCGGCGTTTCTTGCGGTCCAGGACCATAAGCAGGTCGCGGTCCTCGTGCCGACCACGCTGCTTGCCCAGCAACATTACCAGAACTTTCGCGACCGCTTCGCCGATCTCCCCGTGGAGATCGAGCTTTTGTCGCGATTTCGCACGCATCAGGAGATTAACGAGGCCCTGCGCCGCCTGGAGAACGGCCGCGTCGATATCGTCATAGGGACGCACAGGCTTTTGCAAGAAGACGTGCGCTTCCAGGCGCTCGGACTTGTCATCGTCGACGAGGAACATCGCTTCGGGGTGCGGCAGAAGGAACGCATGAAGGCACTACGGGCCCACGTCGACATTTTGACACTGACCGCGACCCCGTTGCCGCGCACCTTGAACATGGCGCTCGCCGGCATACGCGACGTATCCTTGATCGGCACGCCGCCCCAGGACCGGCTGTCGATCAAGACCTTCGTGACCCCGTGGGATACGGCGCTGATCCGCGAGGCGTGCCTGCGCGAGGTACGCCGTGGCGGTCAGGTCTACTTCCTGCACAACGACGTGCGTTCTATGGCGCGGCGCGAGCATGAACTCAAGACCTTGCTGCCGGAAACGGACATTCGCACCGCCCATGGGCAGATGCCGGAGCGCGAACTCGAGCGCGTCATGCTCGATTTCTATCATCAGCGTTTTCACATCCTGCTGTGTAGCACCATCATAGAGACCGGCATCGACGTCCCGACCGCCAACACCATCATCATCGAAAGGGCTGACCGCTTCGGTCTTGCCCAGCTCCACCAGCTGCGCGGGCGCGTCGGCCGTTCACGCCATCGTGCCTACGCCTATCTTTTGACCCCCGACCCCGGCGCGCTTACCGCCGACGCCCGCAAGCGCCTCGATGCGATCGCCTCCCTGGAAGACCTCGGGGTGGGCTTCGCGCTCGCCTCGCACGATCTCGAGATCCGCGGGGCCGGAGAGCTTCTCGGGGAATCGCAGAGCGGCCAGATCAACGAAGTGGGCTTTAGCCTCTATAGTGAACTTTTGGAGCGCGCGGTCGCAACCCTGAAGGCCGGACGCGAGGGACTCGGCGACTCCGCGCTGTTCACGCGCCCGACCGACATCGAGCTGCACGTGCCGGCCCTGCTCCCCGAGGACTATTGCCCCGACCCGCACCAGCGGCTCGTGTTCTACAAGCGCATTACGAGCGCCGCATCCGAAGAGGAGCTAGACGATCTGGTAGGCGAGCTAACCGACCGTTTCGGGACACTCCCTAAGGCCGCCACGCGCCTCTTTCGCCTCGCGCGCCTAAGGCGACTCGCCCGGCCGCTTGGCATCGTTCGCATCGATGCCGGCCCCAAGGGCGCGCGACTCCAGTTCACGCCGAACCCGGCCCTCGACCCGGCAGAGCTCATCGCGCTCATGCAATCGGCGCCCCGGCAGTACCGCCTGGACGGACCCAACGGCCTGCGCATCCAGGCCGAATGGACCGACCCGGACGTCCGCATCGACGGCATCATGGCGCTCATCACGCGTCTCGGGTCCGGGGCCCAACCCACGAAAACCCCGGCGCGGACCTTACCGCGCTCCGGTGCGCGCTAACCCCTGTCGCGCCAAGCCAAGAAACACAACGCTTGCCAGCATCGGCTGGGGATGAGCGTCCCCGATGCGCGCACCCGTCACCTCAAATTCTCCGCCCAGGCATAAGAAAAGTTCCGAGGGCACCGCGTCCCACGGACCCGGCAAGACGCGGCTATAATTCCGTCATCGCCATCGGGCGCTTCTTTGATCTGCTCGATATCGAGACGGACGTGGAGTGGTCCGCGCTGAACAATCGATCGCGGACGGAAAACAGCCTACGAGCGGCGCCATAGGGATCAATGGGTATTGAATTTATAGCGCCTCGCGGGTGCCGGGTGGTTTTTGGTCGAACCGCGCACACCACGGGACACCCACGAGCGATGCCAGGCACCCTAGCACGTGTCCGGGCCCCGGTGTCGCGCCATGAGGCCATCGCGAGATCGCGTACGGCCCCTGCTTTTCGTGAGTTCGATAGCCATGTTCAGCTACTCCCTGCCCCTTCCGGCGCTCCTCGTCGCGCATCACCGTCCGCTGTCGGGGCTCACGCTTTTGGCATGGGGGTGATGGGGGCGCTTTTTTTCAGGTCGCCAAGACTTTGCACATAAGTTGGTACACTACCTGCTGGAAGACCTGAAACTGCGGCACATGACGGTATCCGCAACGGGAACCGTCGAAAGTCCTGGACGCAACGTCTCGCAAAAATCGCAATTGAACAAATCCATCCTCGATCAGGGATCGGGCATGCTCAAACACATGCTCTGTTATAAGCTCCAATGGTCCGGTGGCATGCTGCTCCTGGTGGACCCGGCCACCATCTCGCAAATCTGTCCGGTTGGCAAAGTGGTGGATGCCAAGAATCGCAAGACGCAAGTTGTGTTTCTCTGTCAGCACTGCGGTCATGAAGCCCATGCTGACGTGAACGCAGCGCGGAACATCCTCGCAAGAGGATGGCGGTCAACGGTGGGGCACGCCGGGGTAGTCCGTTCTCCGCGTAAGCCGGAGAGCTGCCTGAAACCAGAGGGAATCAGGCAATCGAAGTGGCTGAAGTAGGCCTGCTGTTGGCAGAAAGGGATCCTTAGTCCTTCCCGATCTTGAGATCGGCAGCCGTAGGCTAAGGGCGAGGAGGATGTCAAGGTCTGGATGTCACGCTTTCTTTGTTTGCTGGCGGCAGGCGTCATTCCCGCCACACCCAGCACGCCGCCCGGGATGTCGCCCGCACCTGACTCGTAGCGCCCTTTTCAAGGAGCGGTCTGCAAACCGTAGGGTCTCAATAGGCGAAGGTGCAAAAACATTATGGCTGTGTGCGCTCAATGAAGTGGCTGCGGCGCGGACGGATGTACGCAGGCTCGGCACCTACGAGACCTTCACCCCTCAACTCGCCGCGACCATCGGCTTGGCGGTTGTAGACGTCAAGACGCCACCATCTTCGTGTCGCGACCTTCGCAAGCCGCGAGCCGCGCCCATCAGGCGTCCTGTTCGGCGAAGCCTTCCGGGAACAATACGCTTTCGTAGCCGAAGAATTTGAGGTCGCGGATGCGCGACGGATACAAGATGCCATCCAGATGGTCGCACTCATGCTGCACGACACGCGCATGAAAGCCCTCGACCTCGCGATCGATCATCGCGCCATCGATATCAAAGCCCCGATAACGTATGCGCCGATGACGCGGCACGAGTCCGCGCATGCCAGGCACGCTCAGGCATCCCTCCCAGGCCTCATCCTGTTCCTCGCCCAACGGTTCGATGACCGGATTGACAAGGATGGTCTCGGGGACCGCCGCGGCGTCGGGATAACGCGGATTGACGCTGACACCAAACAACACGACGCGCAACGGCACGCCGATCTGAGGAGCGGCAAGCCCGGCACCCTGAAGGGCGGCCATCGTGTCTTTCATATCCGCCACGAGGTCGGCAAGCGCCGAGATGTCGCTTACCTCCTGCGCCCGTGCCCACAGTAAAGGATCGCCCATTCGCCGTATTGCCCGTACCGCCATGACTTTACCCCCCGTGCGTTCGGCCCCATACTAGCGGCATTGTATCAGAGGAGAATTTCGTGCGTCGCATTGCCCTGATCGCCGCTGCCACCCTGGGCCTCGTCGCGCAGGCCTGGGCCGCTTCCCCACGCCTCTATGAGGTCGATGTCCTGGTGTTCGCGAACCATCTGCGGAAGCTGGACGGGAATGAACACTGGAACCAAGAAAAGATTACGCGCATAGCGGGCTTCAAGAACGCGCTCTCCCCCAGCCATGGCCTGCCCCAGGGCTCGCAGCTCGCGGTCGCGCAGTCGATACTGGCGCGCCATCCACATTACACGATCCTCGCGGCACGCAGCTGGGTGCAAGATGTGATCGCCTTGCGCAAGACCAAGGCGGTGCGCATCACAAGCCGGCGTGATGGGCGGCTGAAGGGCGTCATCCGTGTCTTTCAGTGGCGACTCATGCATGTCGCCCTGGATCTGCACTACACGCCAGACGCTGCAACCCATTCATCCAACCAGACCACAGTCTATCAAATGATCGAGTCGCGTCCGGTGGCGCTACGCGCGACCAATTACTTCGATCACCCCAAGTTCGGGGTCCTGGTGCGCGTCGTGCCCTATACAGGGCCCGTGACTACACCCCACTAACGGGGTTGCGGTGATCGCGGCGCCGTCTTAGGCGCCGTGCAAACGCGGGATCGCATGCTCCAGGAGCGTGCGCGCCTGGGTCATGCCGCTTTCAAGATAACGCTCTATAACGCGCAGATCGATCTCGCCCTCGACCTTGCCGGCGGCATAATTGGCCACCACCGCAAGCGATGCGTAGCACAGGCCAAGCTCGCGGGCCAACGCCGCCTCCGGCATGCCGGTCATGCCCACGATGTCGGCCCCGTCGCGCTCGAGCTTCAGGATCTCGGCCGCCGTCTCAAAACGCGGGCCCTGAGTCGCCGCATAAGTCCCCCGGGGGGCCAGGACGAGCCCGGCGCGCGCCGCGCCGTCACGCAACACCTCTCGCAACGCCTCGCAATAGGGATAAGTGAAGTCGATGTGCGTGACGGGTTCGGGATGATTCCCGAAAAAGGTGTGCGCGCGGCCGTATGTGTAATCGATGATTTGATCCGGGAGCACGAGAGTCCCGGGCGCAAGCGCGGTATTGATCGCGCCCACGGCATTCACCGCGATCACATCGCTTACGCCGCACTCCTTCAAGGCCCACATGTTGGCCTGATAGTTCACGCTATGCGGCGGTATGGTGTGGCCGTGGCCGTGGCGCGGCAAGAACATCACCTCGTGCCCGCTCACGAGCCCGTAGACCACGGGCGCCGACGGCTCGCCATAGGGCGTGCGCATCACGCGGCGCTCGCGAACCGTGAGATTGCGCAAATGGGTAAGCCCGCTGCCTCCGATGATCGCAAGCGTCTTCATGGGAGCGCGTAGATCTCTTTGGTGTTGCGCAGAAAGCCGTTGTAATCCATGCCGCAGCCAAAGACATAGCGGTCCGGGACATCGAGACCGGAGAAATCCGCCTCCAGGCCCGCCGCCCGCGTACGCGTCTTCGTGACCAGCACCGCCTTGAGTACCGCCGCCGCCCCACGCGCCTGCAGGGTATCGGCCAGCGCCGCCAAGGTCACCCCTTCGTCCAGGATGTCATCGAGCAGCACGATGGTGCGCCCGGCCACGGGCAGGCTCGGGCCCGCCGCCCAGGTGATCTCCCCGCCGGTCAGCTCGCCGCGATAGCGCGTGGCATGAACGTAATCGACCTCCAGGGGGAACGTAAGCCGCGGCAACAGGTGCCCCGCGAACACCAGGGCACCATTCATGACGACCATCATGATGGGGTTGGCCCGACCCACGGCGTCGCGGATCGCGAGCGCCATGCGGTCCAAGGCCTTATCGACGTCGGCCTCGGCATGGATCCGCTCGGCCGTTTCCAGGACCTGCCAGGCCTGGCGCGCTTCGGATGCGCGATCACCGTCCCCCATCAGAAATCAATACGTGAACGTGACAGTGTCATCATCCATCGCCTGGGTGATGACAAAGGCCCCGCCCACGGTCTCTTCGATCTCGGGAATGAGGTCCTTGCCCCACAGATCGAGCGTCGGCGTGCATACCTTGAAATGGACGCCCGCCTCGTGCGCATCCTTTATGAAATCATAGACCGACTTGCTGCTGCCTTCCTGCACGAAGAGCTTTTCCGCAACGCCTCTGACCGCGAGCTCGCCTGCGCGGGCCGTCAACACCACCGTCACCTCATACTCCATCGCCGCCGCCACGGTCGCCTGAAAAAACGGCGCCCCGAGTTCGGAGGGGTTATGCGGGTCGGTGTTCACCATTATCATCAGAAGCTTGTCTGCCATCGCTACACTCCACTCAAACGGTCCACAGGAAAGTCGCGCGATGTTAACAGCTTTTGCTTATAAATCCCATAGGCAGACCCGGCCGTGGCGACCGCGATCGGGTCGGCGCGGACCCTACAGGCTCAGGGTCTTCAGATAAGCGCGGAACTCGTTTTTGAGCTGCGGATGACGCAACGCGTACTCGACCGTGGCCTCGAGATAACCAAGCTTGCTCCCGCAATCGTAGCGCTTGCCCTCGAAGGCGTAGGCCAGCACCTGCTCCTTTTCGAGGAGCTTCGCGATGCCGTCGGTTAGTTGGATCTCGCCCCCAGACCCGGTGCCCAGGCTTTCCAGGAGATCGAAGATCGGCGGCGTCAAGATGTAGCGTCCCACGACCCCCAGGGTCGATGGGGCCTCGGCCGGGGCCGGCTTTTCCACGATCGCCTCCACCCGATGCAGGCGGTCGTCCCACGGGCGCGTCTGCACGATACCATAGGCGCCCGTATCCTCGCGCGGCACATTCTGCACGCCGATGATGGCATTGTGATAATGCGCGTAGAGATCCACCATCTGGCGCAGCGCCGAGGGCTGGGCGTCTATGAGATCGTCAGCCAGGATGACCGCGAACGGCGCGTCTCCCACGACCTGACGCGCGCACAGCACCGCATGACCGAGCCCCAAGGCCTCGGCCTGGCGGATATAGATGCACGTCACCTCTTTGGGCAATATGCCGCGCAAGGACCGCAGGATCTTATCCTTGCCGCGCACCTCGAGCTCGGCCTCGAGCTCATAGGCCTTATCGAAATGGTCCTCGATGGCGCGCTTGCTGCGGCCGGTCACGAAAATAAGTTCGGTGATGCCGGCATCGATGGCCTCTTCGGCCGCATATTGAATGAGCGGCTTGTCGACCACGGGTAACATCTCTTTCGGGCTGGCCTTGGTGGCCGGCAAAAATCGTGTTCCCAAGCCAGCGACCGGGAAAATCGCCTTTTTTACGACGCTCACTCCACAAACCCCCTTCTAAGGCCACATGCCAGGGACTTCCCTGACCCCTAGTCGCGATTCTATAAGCAAGGATCGGCGTGACGCCATCCCTCCCCGAAAGGCCCCTGGCGCCGCCTATTCCCTAGGCGTAGGTAGAGGCATCAGGGCGCTTCCCCATGCGCACGGATAACGACCTTGCCTCACGCTCATGCGGTCACTAGGCTTAAAAAGCGCGGCCGGGCACGGCCTCGGATCGCCTCTGCCGTCTCACACACCACCACATCACCCGTGGGGAGGATACCATGAAGAACCTACAAGGACTCATAATTGCGGTCATGATCGCGGCCACGGCGCTGCTGTCTTCCGTGGCACGCGCCGAACAGTTGAACGACCGCGCGGCGCTCGCCGGCTTACATGTCGCGAAGACGATATTCCTGGTGAACGTCCGTCAACCCGTGGTCGTCGAACACCTGGTTCGGATCATCGGCCTGACCGAGCGGCAACTGCGCGCACAGAAAGTGACACCGCACATCATCGTGGTCTTCATTGGTCCCGACGTGGCGTTCCTGACGCGCAATCGACGGGGCATTCCCTACACCGATGAGCGCGCCGTGGCCAATATCCACAAGGAAATCACCGGGCTTGCGCGGCAAGGCATCCGCTTCCAGGCCTGCGGGGTCGCCATGCACGGCATGGATGTGAACCCGCGCACGCTGATCGCGCCCGTGGCACCAGTCGAAAACGGCTTCATCTCGGTCATCGGCTATCAGGAAAAAGGCTATGCACTGATCCCGATCGGCTGATCCGAGACCTTGCCATCCGGGGCGAACGCCGTCTGCGAGCAGGCGTCCGCCCCGACACACACAAAAAGGAGCATGAGACATGCGGATGCAAGATATTCGCGGCAAGATCGCGGTGGTGACAGGGGCCTCGAGCGGCATAGGAGAAGCCGCCGCGCGCCTTTTGCACCAGGAAGGCCTCGAGGTGGTGGTATGCGCGCGCCGCGCCGACCGGCTTGCGGCGCTTGTCGGCGAGTTGAAGGAGCGCATCTACCCGATAACCGCCGATGTCGGTGACTCCCGGCAGGTGGCGGCGCTCTTTGCCGAGGTCAAAAAACGCTTCCATGGCCTTGATCTCCTCTTCAACAATGCCGGCGTCGGCTTTCATGCCCCATTCGCCGACAGCCAACCTGATGAATGGCGGCAGACCATAGACGCAAATCTTTATGGAGTGCTGAACTGTACGCACGCCGCCATTCCGCTTCTGCGCAACCGCCCAGGCGCCATGATCTCCACGGTCTCGAGCGTGGGTGGCCGCTATGGTCTTCCGGGATGGTCGGTCTATAACGCCACCAAGTTCGCGGTCGTCGGTTTCCACGACGCCCTGCGCAAGGAATTGGGGGGCGAGGGTATCCGCGTGGCGCTGATCGAGCCGGGCGCGGTCTGGACCCATTGGGGCCATAATGTGCCGGCCGACCAGATGAGGGCGCGGCGCGAGTCGCTGGACGCCTTGCACGCCGAGGACATAGCCCAGGCCCTCGTGTACAGCTTCGCGCAGCCCGCCAATGTCCTGGTCGAGGAAATCGTGGTACGCCCGGTCCGCCAGCTAAGCCCGTAAGACATAATGGGCCACGGCGCGGCCCTCGGACGCCATAGCCACCGGGCACGGCCGCTCGCCCCGCCGAGATTGGCCTTTTGCACCCCGTTCCATTGCCTTTGCGGCTTAGCGCCTCAGGCGCGGGCAGTGACCAAGATTGTCGCTTGCCATCACGCCCGCCCTGCGTCCTATTTGCCGACCGTATAACCGTGCTAACATAGAATCGCTCTAAGATTGTGTCGGCAAGGGACCTGCGGACTTCGTCATCGCCTAGAAATCGACACCAGCCCGCAAGTCTTGCGCTCCAGACCCTGGATGCGGCCGTGAACTTACGCATGCCGTTTACGCCCGTGGGCCCGATTCATACATCTATGATTCCGATAGCATCGCCAACAGGAGGATGCGGGAGCAGGCGCTATCCCTCCCCGGTCGCGGGACCGGGGCTTCCCGCGCATATCATGAAAAACCTTATAATGTTGTCCGCCGCAGCCGGTCTTGCGATAAGCCCGGCATTCGCCACACCCTTGAGGGTCCCCCTTATGGCCGAGAATGGTTCGGGAGAAAGCGGCTATGCCATGCTCTATCCGCACGGCACGCATACCCGCGTCATCGTTCATCTGAAAGGCACCCCTAAGGGTATCGCGCAGCCCGACCACATCCATCCGGGGACCTGCCCCAACGTGAACCCCCGGCCTGCGTACATGCTAAATCCGGTAAGGCACGGGCGCTCGGTCACGACCGTCCATGTGAGCCTCAAGGCACTGCTTGCCAAACCCATGGCAATCAACGTCCACGAAAGCCGTAGCGACATGCAAAAATACGTGGCCTGCGGAGACATCCGCACCCACTAACGTCCGAGACCGGGGGCCCGGCGGCCGCCGGGCCCCCTCCCTCGAGCATTGCGGGCTCAGCGCGACATGCCAAGATCCGGCCGGCGTGTCCTGTGAGCGCTCGCTCAAGGCAGGGTCTGCATTTGCTCCTCAGGCGTCTTCACGTATAGGTGCTGAACCAAAAACTCCTTGAACCCCAGGGGCGCGGGGGCCAGCTTTTTGCCCTTGCGATGCACCAGATGCCAAGCGCGCCGCAGGGGAAATCCCTCAACGGACAGCTCCCGCAGGTAACCGGATTCCATCTTCACCAAAACACTGTAGCGCGCGACGACCGCGACCCCCATGCCCACCTTCACTGCCTGCTTGATGGCCTCATTGCTGTTCATGACCACCCCCTCGCGCACGGTGAGGCCCTTTTCCGAAAAGTAGCGCAGCACCGTCTCGCGCGTCCCGGATCCGGGTTCCCGCAATACGAAGCTTTCGCGGACGAGATCGCTCTGCAGGATCCCGCGGCGCTCGGCCAAGTGATGATTGGCGGGCGCGATGACGATGAGATCATTACGATGAAACGGCAGCGCGATGAGATCGAGTGATTGCGGCGGCTCGCCCATGATGGCCATGTCCACATCGTTGCGCTCAAGGCTCGCCAACACCTCCTTGCGGTTGGCGATATTGAGCCGGATGTTCACCTGCGGGTGCTGGAGGAGGAAGCGCGCCAGCAATTCCACCGCGAAGGCGTTGACCGCCGAGGTGAGGGCGATGCGCAGCTGCCCCTCGTCTACGCCACGCAGGTGCTCCAGGGACCGCCCCAGGCCCTCCAGTTCCTCGGCGATGCGGTGTCCGGAGCGCAGCACCTCTTCGCCGGCATCCGTGAGAAAGACCTTTTTTCCGACCTGCTCTGTGACCGGCAGACCGATCTCCTGCTCGATCTTGCGGACCTGCAGGTAGACCGCCGATTGCGTCAGATTGAGCCGCGCCGCGGCCCTCGTATAGGAGCCGGTCGCGGCCAGCATGCGCAGGATCTCAAGCTGGCGTAACGTCAGATTCTTCATGGTGTACTCCCCGGCGATGCGTAGGGCGCAACATGGGCGGGCCTCATAATAATAGATGTTACCTATTATTACTATGATAGATAATCGTTTTTACTTATGATAAGGGGGAGGTATAGTCCGTCCTTTTGACCCTTCAGCCAAGGAGCTCATTGTGGACCAATCGTCTCGCTACGCCGACCTTTCCCTGCGCGAGGAAGACCTCATCGCCGGCGGCAAGCACATTCTCGTCGCCTACAAGATGAAGCCCAAGGTCGGCTACGGCTATCTCGCCGCCGCCGCGCACTTTGCCGCCGAATCCTCCACCGGCACCAACGTCGAGGTGTCGACCACGGACGACTTCACCAAGGGGGTCGACGCGCTCGTCTATTACATCGACGAACCCGCGGGCGACATGCGCATCGCCTATCCGCTGGACCTCTTCGATCGCAACGTCATGGACGGCCGCATGATGGTCGTGTCCTTCCTGACGTTGGCCATCGGTAACAATCAGGGCATGGGCGACATCGCGCACGCGAAGATGATCGACATCTATTTCCCGCCGCGCGCCATCCAGCTCTTCGACGGCCCAAGCAAGGACATCTCGGACCTCTGGCGCATCCTCGGCCGACCGGTAAAAGACGGCGGCTACATCGCCGGCACCATCATCAAGCCCAAGCTCGGCCTGCGCCCCGAACCATTCGCCGAGGCCGCGCACCAGTTCTGGCTGGGCGGGGATTTCATAAAGAACGATGAACCGCAGGGCAATCAGGTGTTCGCGCCCCTGAAGAAAACCATTCCGCTGGTGGCTGACGCCATGAGGCGCGCCATGGACAAGACCGGCCAGGCGAAGCTGTTTTCCGCGAACATCACCGCAGACGACCATTACGAGATGTGCGCGCGCGCCGACTTCATCCTCGAGACCTTCGGCCCCGACGCCGACAAGGTCGCGTTCCTCGTCGACGGCTTCGTGGGCGGCCCCGGCATGGTCACCACCGCCCGCCGCCAGTATCCGGCCCAATACCTGCACTACCACCGCGCCGGCCATGGCATGATCACCTCGCCATCGGCCCATCGCGGTTATACGGCGCTGGTGCTGGCCAAGCTCTCGCGCCTGCAAGGGGCCTCGGGCATCCATGTCGGAACCATGGGTTATGGCAAAATGGAAGGCGCGAGCGACGATCGCAACATCGCCTACATGATCGAGCGCGATGAGTGCCAGGGCCCCGTGTACCATCAGAAGTGGTACGGCATGAAGCCCACCACCCCCATCATATCCGGCGGCATGAACGCGCTGCGCCTGCCCGGCTTCTTCGAGAACCTCGGTCACGGCAACGTCATCAACACCGCCGGCGGCGGTTCCTATGGCCACATCGACAGCCCGGCCGCCGGCGCCCTTTCGCTGCGTCAGGCTTACGAATGCTGGAAGGCCAAGGCCGACCCCATCGAATGGGCCAAGGAGCATAAGGAATTCGCCGGGGCCTTCGAGTCCTTCCCGCATGATGCCGACAAGCTCTATCCCGGCTGGCGCGACAGGATCGGTTCCCACCGGTAATACGCCCGCGAGCCGATCGCGGAACGACGGCGGGCCGGAGGCTCCTGGCACGAGCCTCCGGCCCACGTACGCGGCGGCCTTTTTTGACAAGCGAGGAAATCCGCGCATGAACCATGGCGATTCGCTCAAGGACTACCGCGTCAACCGCGAACCCTACTATCGCCCGCAGGCCGACGAGATAGCGCTGTTTACGGCCGCCTATGAAAGGCGACTGCCGGTCATGATCAAGGGGCCGACCGGCTGCGGCAAATCGCGTTTCGTGGAATACATGGCCTGGCGGCTAGGCAAGCCCTTACTCACGGTGGCCTGCAACGAAGACATGACGGCCGCGGACCTGGTCGGACGCTGGCTGCTCGATAGCGACGGCACGCGCTGGCAGGACGGACCTCTGACGCAGGCCGCGCGCCATGGGGCCATCTGTTATCTGGATGAGATCGTCGAGGCGCGCCAGGACAGCACAGTCGTCATTCATCCGCTCACCGACCATCGCCGCCAGCTGCCGCTGGACAAAAAGGGCGAGCTCATACAGGCGCATCCGGACTTCCAGTTGGTGATTTCCTACAACCCCGGCTACCAGTCACTGGTAAAAGACCTCAAGCCCTCCACCAAACAGCGATTCACGGCCTTTCGTTTCGACTATCCGCCGGCGGACGTGGAGGCCGAGATCCTGGTGCGCGAAGCCGGCGTCGATTCCGAACTCGCATTGCGGCTCATTGGACTCGCTGAGAGCGCACGACGACTGAAGGGCCACGGACTCGACGAGGGCATATCCACGCGCCTCCTGGTTTATGCCGCCTCCCTCATGGCCGACGGGATCACGGCGAGACACGCCTGCCGCATGGCGCTGGTGGACCCGCTGACCGATGACGACGATATCCGCGCCACGCTGGAACACGCCATCGATGCCTTGTTCGGCTGATCCCGGCACGGCGGCCCCGACCACGCCGTCCCAGGACGGCATCGACTACTGGCGGCAGCGCCTCGATTGCGCCTTCGCGCCCGTGCAATCAATGTTCGCCGACCGCCTGCAGGCCGCACGAGCGTGTCTCGGCGAGGCCGACCTTGCCGCCTACATCGAGGCCGCGCGCCTTCTTTGCAAGCTGGGGCGCGGGGCGCCGCCGGTACTGGCCTTTCTGGAGGCGTGGCCGGCCGTTGCCGTGCGCCTCGGCCCTCAGCACCTCGAGGCCGTCATGATCTGGGTGCGGCAAATCCAACGCACGCCCAACGGCGATGTCCTCGGCATGTTCTTCGAGACACTCCCGGCGGTGGCCGACGCCCTGGGTCGTGATACGCCGCTTTCGGATTACCTCGACCTCCTGGCGGAGGTGGCAAAACGCAGCACCGCCTCCATCCATGGCCGGCACGCGATCCTTCCGAGCCACGCCTTGCCCGAGCTCATACGCGCGGCACCAGAACGGCTGCGGCAGGTGCGCCTCGAGGGTCTGCGGACATGGGTGAAGCATGGCCTGCGGCATTACGCCGGACACCCGCAGCGGCAGGCCGATTACCTAGCGATGCGCCTGGCTGACAGCCGAGCGATATTCCAGGGCCAGCGCGGCGGTACCCTGTTGCGCGCGCACGAACGCCAGATGGATCTGTACCTGCGCGCCTGCTGGGATGACCCGGTGCCGATCATCGCCTACTCCGAGGCCTTCGACACGCTGCGCAAGCCGCAGCCCCACGCCGACGCCCTCGGTCTGCACCTCCCCGACCTATGCGCGGACCGCCCTGGCGTGCGCGGTCCCGATCAATATCGGCTGATGGTGGCGCACCTCGCCGCCCACCGGCGCTTTACTCAAGCCCTGATCGGAGACAACTGGAGCCCGTTTCAGCGCCTTGCCATCGAATGCCTGGAGGATGCGCGCATCGATACCTTGCTCATGCGCCGCTTCCCCGGTCTGCGCAGGCCGCTGCTTGCGCTCCACCCCCGCCCTCGGGAAGGGGCCTGCGACCCCGCGCGAGAATCTTGCATTCGCCATCGCCTGGCGATGCTCTCGCGCGCCATCCTGGACCCTGAACATGACTACCATGACCCCCTCCTGCGGAAATTCGTCGACGACTTCCATGAGCGGCTCGCCCATGGCGACGGCGACACCCAGGGGATGGCGGCCCTGGCCACCGAATACATCATTCAAACCCGGCGGCCCAGCGACGCCCTCGCCAGCGTCCACTTCGCGGATACCGAGGTGCCATACCGCGATGACAACCGTCACCTATGGCGCTTCATCGATGCGGGCGAGGAGAGTGACGATGCCGCCCCGGCGCCGGCGATGGCGCTGGCCGCGGCGATCATCCACCACTACCCGGAATGGGATTACACGGCCCGAGACTATCTCCCCGACCACGTCACCCTGCACGAACGTCTCCATGCGCGCGGCCCCGCCGACGAGATCGAGCGCCTCTTGCAGAAAAATGCCGTGCTGGCGAGACGCCTGACGCGCATCTTGGACCAGATCAAGCCCCAGGACCGCGAGCGGCTGCGCCGCCAGGAGGACGGCGCCGAACTGGACCTCGACTGGGCCCTGCGTTCCTGGATCGACTATCGCTGCCGCCGGACCATCGACCAGCGCATCAACCAGGACTTTCGTCACGCCAGACGGGATGTCGCGGTAAGCCTACTTCTTGATCTTTCGGCCTCTCTCCAGGACCCCATACACGGCGGCCGCGCCGATCAGACCGTCTTGTCCCTGGCGCAGGAGGCGGTGACCCTGCTGGCCTGGGCCATCGACCGGTTGGGCGACCCGTTTGCCATCGCCGGATTCCATTCCAATACCCGCCATGATGCCCGGTTCTGGCATATCAAGGGGTTTTCGGAGGCCTGGGGTGACGAGGTCCGCGGCCGGCTCGCGGCCTTGCAGGCCGGCTACTCCACGCGCATGGGGGTCGCGCTGCGGCACGCCGGGCACTATCTCGCGCAGCCCCGAAAAGACAAGCGCCTGCTGCTCGTGCTCACCGACGGCCAGCCCGCGGACCTCGACGTGAGCGATCCGGAGTACCTCATCGCCGATACACGGCAGGCGGTGCGGGAACTGGAACGGCAGGGAATCTACTGCCACTGCATCAGCCTCGATGCCCGCGCCGACGACTACGTCCGGCGGATCTTCGGCCAACAGTTCAGTATCATCGATCGCATCGAACGCCTGCCCGAAAGGCTTCCCGAGATCTTCCTCACCCTCACCGCTTAAAGTGACCGCGGCTGGGAATCTTCGGCGAAGCCCCCGCGGCGGCCCGGTGCATACCCTTTGCGCTAGGGGCGGGTCGCCATGCGTGCCGGACCGTCGCACGGCGCTTGCGCGAGCCCTATCGTGTCCCTCAAGGCCTCCGCCAATCCCGCCTCGTCATCCCGGGCGCACAAGGCGCGCAGGCGATCCAGTCCGCGGGCGAAGCCCGCCGGGTCGGCGCAGCTCCCCGGGGTGACACGGATCTTCGGGTGCGCGGTCGCAAGCAGCGCCTCATCGGCATAAAACAATTCCTCGTAGAGCTTCTCGCCGGGCCTAAGCCCCGTATAAACGATCTCGATATCCTGCCCGGGCCGTTTGCCGGACAGCAGGATCAGCTGCTCGGCGAGGTAGCCTATGCGCACAGGCTCGCCCATGTCGAGGACGAAGATCTCCCCGCCCTCGCCTATGACACTCGACTGCAAGATGAGTCCGCAGGCCTCGGGGATGGTCATGAAGTAGCGGGTGATATCACGGTGCGTGACCGTGACCGGCCCGCCGCTTGCGATCTGCGCCTTGAACAGCGGGATGACGCTGCCCGCCGAGCCCAGGACGTTGCCAAAGCGCACGATGAGGAACCGTGTCCGCGAGCGCGCGTTCATGTCCTGGCAGAGGATCTCGGCCGCGCGTTTCGTGGCGCCCATGATATTGGAGGGGTTTACCGCCTTATCGGTCGATATGAGCAGAAAGACCCCGCACCCATGCCGGTCGGCGGCGGCCGCCAAGGTCTCGGTCCCGAACACATTGTTCAAGACCGCGGCGCGGCTTTGACCTTCCAGCATCGGCACATGCTTGTAGGCGGCCGCATGAAAGATCACGTCGGGCCGCTCGCGCCCAAGGGTACGGTCCACGAGCACGGTATCGCGGACATCGCCCAATACCGGCAGCAGCGAGAGACCGGCATGATCGCGACGCAGCTCGAGCTCGATATTGTAGAGATTGAACTCGCTGCGTTCGAACAGGATCAGCCGGCGCGGCGCAAGGCAGGCGATTTGCCGACACAACTCCGACCCTATGGAACCGCCGGCCCCCGATACCAGCACCGTCTTGCCGCCCACGCCGGCTGCGATCTCGGCTTGATGCAAGAGCACCGGTTCACGGCCGAGGAGATCCTCGATGCGTACCTCGCGCAATTCCTGGACGGCGACCTGACCGTCCACCACGCTCTGGAGGCCGGGAAGGATGCGAAACGGGCGGCCGCTGCGCTCGCAGAGCTCCACGAGCCGGCGCATGCGGCTGGCCTTGGCCTCGGTGACCGCGATAAACACGATATCGACCTCGAGGCGCCAGGCCACCTCCGGCAGCTGGCCGCAATCTGCGACCACCGGCACCCCCTGGATCTCCTGGCCGATGCGTCGCGGATTATCGTCCACGAACGCCACCGGCCGGAAACCGATACTCGAATCCCGCAGAAGATCGCGGACCAGCATCTCCCCCGCGCGCCCGGCGCCGGCGATCAGCGCCTTCTTGCCCGCGGCATGGTACAACCCGCGGTCCTTGAAGAGCCTGTAGAAGAATCGCGGGCCGCCAAGCAGCATGGTGAGCAGCAGCCCATCCAGGACGAAGGCCGAACGCGGCACCCACATAAGCCGTACCCATAGGAACAGCACGAAGGCGCTGGCCACGGTGCCGGCCACTATGGCCTTGAAGATGCGCAGGAGATCGGGGACCGAGGCAAAGCGCCACAGGCCACGGTAGAGCCCCATGCCCCAGAAAACGAGCCCTTGAACGATGAGGATCGCCGGCAAGACCCTAAGGCCTTGCCGCCAAAAGACATGCGGGACGTAGCCCATGTTGAAGCGCAGCCAATAGGCCCCGAGCCACGCGAACGCAATCGCGACCAGGTCGTGCGTCACGACCGCCCAGCGCCCGATCGGCGCCTTAACGCGCGTCCTTGCCAGAAATCTGCCCATGCCCCTCCCGCCACCGCACCAGGGCGGCCAATGCACCATAAAGAACCGCCAGAGCGGCGATTATAGCCCATTGCACCGGCACCGACGCCCAGGCCCCCGCATAGGCCGACAGGCCGCAGATCGCCATCAGGCCATACTCCCCAAGGACGGTGCGACGATGGGATAGGCCGGCGCGCACGAGGCGCTGATAATAATGCCCGCGATGGGCGGCCGTGAGGCGCTCGCCGCGTATCGCCCTTTTCAAGAGCGTCACGGTGGCATCGACCAGGAATGGCGAAAACACCACAAGGCCGGCCCACAATGGGAAATCGCCGCGCGCCGGGCCTGCAAGGATCATGATCCCGGCGGCAAACCCGAGCGTGGTGGCGCCCATGTCCCCCATGAACAGCCGCGCCGGCGGAAAGTTGGCCACCGTAAACCCGAGGGCCGCGGACGCCACCGCGAGCGCGGTCCCGGCATAGGCCAAGTCATGGGCGCGATAGCCGAGCGCGGCCAAAGCGCCAAAACCAAAGACCGCCATGCCGCCCGCGAAGCCATCCATGCCATCCATGAAGTTGTAGAGATTGATCCACCACACGAGAAAGAGTGTGGTGACGAGCACCATGAGGGGGGTATCGAGGGGGATTGCGATGCCCGGCAACCATGCAACGGGCAGCCGGATCGCGGCGACCGCCACCGTCAGCGCGGCAGCGATATGCACCGCCAGGCGCAGGCGCGGGCTTAAGCCCTTGCGATCGTCGTACCACGACAATAGCGCCACCGCGAGGACTGCGGCGGCCACGACCAGGCCTGCGCGCGTGGCATCCCAGGAAAGCCCAAAGGCCGCCACCAGAAGCCCACAGGCGATCGCGAGCCCGCCGGTGCGCGGTACCGGCCGGTCATGGAGCGAGCGCTCATTAGGCCAGTCGAGGACCTGCCAGGGGTTGCGCGGATGGGCGAGCAGCCAGCAGGCCAGCCATGCGACGCCCGCCCCGGCGGCGTCCATAAACCACGGCCAAGGGCTCACAGGGGGCGTGCGCGGCGTGCGCGCACTCGCCGGTAGGCGGCCGATCGGAAGAAGCGCAGCGCGCTTCGGACATGCCACAAGAGATAACGCGGGCGACGGTGGGAGGTGCGCTGAGCGTCGTGAATGATCACGGTGTCGGTGGCCACCGCCACCCGCAGCCCGGCAAGACTCAACCGGCAGCATAGATCGCAATCCTCGTAATAGAGGTGATAGCCGGGATCGAAACCACCGACCGCCCGGAAGGTGGCGGTCCTGAACGCCATGAACATCCCCGCCGCCCAGTCGCCACCCCTGTCCGCTGGACGCCCCCCGGCGATGAGCCGGCGCAGCGCGCCAAGCGGCGTCGGCCAGGATCGCAGGCTGTCTTGCTCGTCGCCCGCGCCCCCGACCACGAGCGGCACCGCCACCCCCACGTCGGGGTCCGAGAGCTGCGCGACCAAGGACGGAAACGGATCACTTTTCAGGCGCACGTCGGGGTTCACGACACAAAAGATATCGGAGGGTACGATCTTCACGGCGGCGTTATGGTTGGCGGCGAAGCCACGCGCGACGGTGTTGCGCACAATCGTGACGGGAAACGAAGGCGCGAGGTCCGCAAGGGCCTCGGGCTTGTTGACGGTCAACACGACGTGCACGGGCGTGCGGCACACGGCCGCGATATCCGAGAATAAATCCGCGATGAGCGCGCCCTGTCCGTGGCTTACCACCGACACCACGACACGCGGCGCGCCGCAGGCGGCGTCCTCGTTCACGACCATGCCCCGCGCATGCCGCGCGATGCCACCATCGCGGCGATCCCCGACGCCAGCGTATGATCCGGGGCCATCCCGAGATCCTCCCACACGCGCCGGTCCTCGCTCGTGCACGATGCCATAAGCGGCGCAAGCCCCTCGCTGTCCCATGGACACCGGCGGCCGGTCAAGCGCGCCACCCGGTCGCCGAACCGCGCCACCGCCGGCAGCACGCTCTCGGGCAGGGCGTAACGAGCCTGCGGGCGGCCGACAGCGGCCCTCATGAGATCATAGATGTCCCGCACGGTATAAGAAGCGCCGTCGGTCACGGTATACACGGCATCGCGCGCGCGATGCGCCAACAACGCCACCAGCACGCGAACCAGGTCGTCGCGATGCACGAGGCTGCGGCGCGCGCCCCCGGAGGGCACCGGCAGGGGCCAAGGGAGATCCGCCATGCGCAGCAGACGCTCGAGGTTGCCGCGCATGCCGACGCCGTACACGAGCGCCGGACGCACGATCGCAACCGACGGCAGGCCGCAGGCGCGCACCATGTCCTCGCCCATGCGGCGGCTCTCGGCGTAGGCATCGCGCGCGCACTCCACCTTGATGCTGCTCACGAACACGAATTGCGCGACCCCCGCGTCGCGGGCCTCGGCCAGTAGCGTCCGGGTACCGGCGACCGTGACTGCCTGGTGCTCCTTGGCGGCGGCGCGGGTGTGGGCGACGCCCGCGAGATGGATGACCGCATCGCAAGCGTCGCACACGCCCGCCAGAGAGGCCGGCACGGTAAGATCCGCCTGCCGCCAATCCCTCATTGCCGGACCCGCGCCGCGCCCCACGCCGCGCACCGCGTGACCGGCAGCCTCCAGGGCTGGGATCAGGGCAGCGCCGATGAAGCCGCGAGCCCCGGTCACAAGCACGCGCATGCCGCCCCCCTCACGCCGCCGGGTTCGCGGCCAGCGGTCCACGCTCCTGAAAGAATGCATGCTCGCGCGCGAGCTCCGCGAAGGCCCCGCGCGCCATGACGCGCCCGCCCTCGAGCAGCACCACCTGATCGCAGCACGCCACCGTGCTCAGGCGGTGCGCGATCACGATCAGGGTCTTGTGCCCGGCGAGTGCTGTGATCGCCGCGGTAAGATCGGCCTCGGTGGGTCCATCGAGGGCCGAGGTCGCCTCGTCCAAAACGAGGATGGCCGGATCGTGGTACAGGGCGCGGGCGATGCCGAGCCGCTGGCGCTGCCCCCCCGATAGCCGCGCGCCACGATCACCGACCTCGGTATCGATGCCGGCGGGGAGCTCGGCCACGAAATGCATGAGTTGCGCGGTCTTCAGTGCGCGCACCACCGCCTTGCGGTCGATCTCATCTTCGGCGACACCGAATGCGACATTGGCGGCCACTGTATCGTCCGCGAGATAGACCTGCTGGGGCACATAGCCGATCTGCCGCCGCCACGCCTTCATGCCCCCCGGACCGAGCGGCTCACCATCCACGAGCACATCGCCGTTACCCTGCAAGAGTCCCAGGAGGACATCGGCGAGCGTGCTCTTGCCGGCCCCCGACGGTCCCACGAACGCCACCGACGAACCCTTGGCAATAGTAAGATCGACGCCGGCGAGCGCCTGACGGCCGCTACCCGGATAGGAATAGCTAAAGCCGCACAAGGTGATCTCACGGCTAAACGGCACGGCGGCGAGCGCCCCGTCGTCGGAAGGCGGCGCGACCTCGGTGAGCGCCTGCGCGACGATGGCGATGGTCGCGCGGTTGAAGCGTATCGACATCGCCGCGTTCAACATCTTGCTGAGCGACGGCATGAGCCGGAACACTGCCATGGCATACATGGCCATGAGCGGAATGGCGGCCTGTGGCTGGCGGAGGATCCACTCGGCGTACAGGAGGATGCCGATCAGGCCGGCAAACGCCAGGCCTTCGATGGCAAGACGCGGCATGTGCGCGGTGACCATCTGTGCCGCGCTCGCCTCGCTGTAGCGGCGCGTGGCCTGCTCGTGCTGTGACAGGAGCCGGTCCTGGCGGTCCAGGACGGTGAGATCCTTGATCGCCGAAAGCCCGGTCGCCGCGTGCCGAAACATCGATGCGAGCGCGTCCTGGCGGACACGCCCGAGGCGTTCGCTCCGCGCGCGCGTGGCACGGAATACGATTACGAACGCGGCGCCCAGGACCACGCCGATGGTGAGCGTGAGGCCCGGACTCACCGCCACCAAAAGCACGAACACCGCGAATGACACCACCAACTCACTCACGAGTTGCAGGCCCGGCAACAACACGCCGTCCGTCAGGATCGGGATCTCACCCCGCACGTTCTTCAACAGATCGGTGCTGTTGCGCGCCAAATGAAAGGCGTAGGGAGCGGCCATGTAGCCCGCCAGCAGACGGTCGGCGAGGTCCTTTTGCAGCCGGTAGAGAAAGCCGAACTGGCGGCGGTAGCCGCGCGAGACGACCACCGCCTTGGCGCCTATGATCGCAAGCAGCATGAGCGCGAGCGCCACCGCGAATTCCCGTCCCGACGAGATCCCGAGAAAGCGCTCCACGGTGCGCACGGCGGGCATGGCCATGATGTGGTGCGGATCCACAAGAAACATCGCCACCGGCAGGACTACGCCCACGCCCAACATCTCGAAACCCGACGTAACCACCATCCAGGCGAAAATCCTGATTGCCTCGCGGCGCTCGCTTGGCCGCAAGATACGCCATAACGTCCTCATCATCGCCCCCCTTTGATCCAGGCGATCCCGCCCACAGCTCCTCGCGACACCGCCCGGCGCGCAGCTCGCACCACTGCGCTATCCGCCGACAGGCAGCTCCAGGCACCGGTCAATATCCCCGAAACGCGCAATGTCATCCTCGCCGAGATAGCTCCCCGATTGCGCCTCGATCCTCTCGAGCGGGATCAGGCCCGGATTCCCCATGCGATGACCTACGCCCGGTAGAATATCAACGGTCTCCTGCAGGAGACGGCGCCCCCAGGGGCGCGGGCAGCGGCTTTGGGTGCTGGTTGCGCGTCAGCGGTCCTAGCCGGCTGTCACTGCCGCCACAGCGGACGATGCGATGGACTTTCACGCCGAGACCCTCATTCAACCGGCTTGGGCGCGGGTCAATAGCCATTCCACATAGCGACCCACGCCCTGTTCGACATCGTAAGTGGAGGCGGTGTAGCCCGCCTCGCGCAAGGCCCCAACATCGGCCTGCGTGTAGCTCTGATATTTGCCGACCAGGGCCTCCGGAAACGGTATATAGGTGATGATATCGCGCCGGATAAGCTCGGCGATCGTCATCGGCCCCTCGCCGTTGTGGCGCCTTATGGCGTTCACCGTGGCCGCCGCCACGTCATTGAAGGCCTGCGCACGCCCGGTGCCGACATTATAGATGCCGCTCAATTCCTTGTGCTCGAAAAAATGCAGGTTGATCTTGACGACATCCTCGACCGACACGAAATCGCGGCGCTGCTCGCCCGCGGCATAGCCGCCGCTTGCGCCAAACAACCGTACCTGGCCGGTCTCGCGATACTGATGGAAAAAGTGGTAGGCGACCGAGGCCATGCGCGCCTTGTGCTGCTCGCGTGGCCCATAGACATTGAAATACCGAAAGCCCGCCACCTGGCAGGCGCCGGTGGCGTGGCGCCGGACATACTGGTCGAAAAGGAATTTCGAGTAGCCGTAGACATTCAGAGGCGATTCCACCGCGCGCTCCTCGCGAAACACGCGGCCGCCGCCATAGACCGAGGCCGAGGATGCGTACAGGAACTGCGCGCCCTCATGCTCGCAAAACGCAAGCAGCGTCTTCGAGAACTCGTAATTGTTGCGCATCATGTACAGGCCATCGTGGTTCATGGTGTCGGAACACGCGCCCTCATGGAATATCGCCTCGACACGTCCAGCGTAGGCGCCCTTGGCGATATCCGCGAGGAAATCGCGCTTGTCCTGATAATCGGCGATCTCGCAGTCCGTCAGGTTCAGGAACTTGTCGCCGTGCTCCAGGTTGTCGACCACGAGGATGTCGTCGCGCCCTCGCTCATTCAGCCCCTTGACGATGTTTGCGCCTATGAATCCCGCGCCGCCCGTGACAACAATCATGACTGCTCCTCCGTGGCCAAGGCCTTCGCTAACTCATCGCGCGGTACCGCCACCGCCCCCAGATGTCCGACCACGATGCCGGCGGCGGCGTTCGCGATATGTATGGCCTCGAGAAGGCTTGCCTTGACCGCGAGCGCCGCGCCGATCATGGCGATCACCGTATCACCGGCGCCGGTGACGTCGTAAACCTCGTGAGCGCGGGCCGGCACATGCGTGCGCCGGCCGTCTTTCTCGAATAGTGTCATGCCCTCCTCGCTGCGCGTAACAAGCAACGCATCGAGCGAGAGCTCCGTGATGAGATCGCGCGCCTTGCGCTCAAGCTCGCCCTCGTCGCGAAACCGCCCCGCGACCTGCTCGAACTCCTTGCGGTTCGGGGTGATGAGCGTGGCCCCATGATAGGGCCGGTAATCATCGCCCTTGGGATCGACCACCACCGGCAAGCCGGCCTTGCGCCCCAAGGCGACGATGTCGCGCACATGATTCAAGCCACCCTTGCCATAGTCCGAGACGATCACGGCGCCAGCGTCTGCCAAACCGTCCTTGTAGGCCGTGACGAGATCGCGGCAGCCATCGGGGGTCACCTGGGTCTCGAAATCGATGCGTATGAGCTGCTGGTTGCGCGACACGACGCGCAGCTTCACGGTGGTATTGACGAGCGGGTCGCGGATCAGCCGATGACCGACGCCCGAAGCCGCGAGCAGCGCCGCCAGCGTGTCGGCGGCGGCATCGGCCCCGCATAATCCGGCCAATACGCAGCGCGCGCCGATACCGGCGATATTCTGGGCGACGTTGGCGGCGCCCCCGGGGCGTTCCTCGACGCGCCCCACCGCCACCACCGGCACCGGCGCCTCCGGCGAGATACGCTCCACCCCCCCGTACCAGTAGCGATCGAGCATCACATCCCCGACCACCGTGACCCGTGCTTGGGCCATGCGCTCCAATACTTTGGAAAGCTGATCTGTCACCGCTTCTCTCTCTTTAAGTCTCGAAAGGGACCGGCCGGGGTGCCCGGCGGGCCTCGGCGAGGCACGCCGCAAGCGCCGCCGCCGGGTCCGGCGCACGCGTCACGGGCCGGCCCACGACCAGGTAGTCCGCGCCCGCGGCCAGGGCCTCGTGGATCGTCAGCGTGCGCCGCTGATCGTCGGGCGCCGCGCCCTCGGAGCGGATGCCAGGCGTGACCAGCACGAAGCCACCGGCGCGCAGGTCTTGAAGCCCGGAGGCCTCGCGCGGCGAGCATACCACGCCGTCCAGGCCCGCCTCGCGACACAACAACGACAGCCCGCGCACGCGCTCGATGCTATCGCCGAGGGCGAGCGCCGCCATATCCTCGGGACCATGGCTCGTCAGGATCGTGACACCGATGAGACGCGGGCCCCCCGCGGGGATCGCTTGGCGCGCCGCGGCAAGCATGCGCGGCCCCCCCAGGGCGTGGACATTGACCATCCACACCCCGAGGTCGGCGGCACGCGCGCAGGCGCTCGCCACCGTGTTTGGTATATCGTGGAATTTGAGGTCGAGAAACACGTCGAAACCAAGGCCGCGCAGGCTGCGGACGACGGCCGGGCCCTCGGCGCAAAAGAGTTCGAGACCGACCTTGACCCGGCACTGGGCGGGATCAAGCCTGCGCGCGAGATCGAGCGCGGCCGTGGCCTCGGGAAAATCCAGGGCCACGATGATGGTCGGGTCCTCAAACGGCATCGTCCTCTCCTGACGGCGTGACAGTGTTCCAACGATGGCAGCCAGGACACTGCCAATGCAGGGATTGCCCCGAAAAGCCGCACTGGTGGCAGAGGTAGCGGCGGCGGCCCTCGACGATCCTCTCGATGATCCCCTTCAGGATCGCCAGATCCTCGCGCGAGCCCCCCGAGGCCTGCGCCAGATGCAGCCCTATGAGGCGGTTTAAGCCGCGCACCGAGGGCTGGCGGCGCAGCCACGACACGATGAACACCTCCGCGGCCTGCTGCCCCTCGCGGCGCTCGATCACATCGGCCAACGCCAACATGAGCGCGATATCATGATGCCGCGTGAGGGCCTCCTGAAAAAACCGGTACAGGCCCTCCTCGTCGCCCACCGCCTGATAGCTCTTGGCGAGCGCCTGCGCCACCTCGCCGAGATACAGCGGGTTTTGGATCTCGACTCGCCGCCAGGCCTTTATGGCCTCCTTGTGGCGGCCGAGGTCGGCCTCGATATTACCAAGAACCATGCTCGCCCGCACACACGCCCTGTCGTTCTGGAGCGCCCGTCTGGCCTGTTCGCGCGCCACCTCATGCTCGTTGCGTTTATAGGCCTCCTCGGCCAACTCGCAATAATACTGCGCGATGACATCGTGCAGGCCTGGCCCGCCGGAACGTCCAAGCCTGCGGCATACGCTGATCGCCTTTTCCCAGTCTCGTTCCTGCTGATAGATGTGCATCAAAAGCCGCAGGGCTTCTTCGTTATGGAGGCGGATCTCGGCAAGTTCCAGGAACAGGTTTTCGGCACGATCGAGGAGCCCCGCCTTCAGATAATCCTGTCCCAGTTCAAGCAGCGCGCGCGCACGCTGATGGCGATCCAAGGCCGGACGGGCAATAATGTTTTGATGAACGCGGATGGCGCGCTCGACCTCCCCGCGCCGCCGGAAAAGGCTGCCCAGGGCGAGATGGGTCTCGACGGTCTCGGAGTTGACCTCCAGGACCTTGATAAAAATCTCGATGGCCTTATCGGCCTGCTCGTTTAGAAGGAAATTCAGGCCCTTGAAATAGGCCGTGGGCAGATCCTTGCGCGCGCGATGACGCTTTTGGTCATAGCGGGCCGCCGCCCACCCGGACCCGGCTGCAAGTGGCAGCAGCAGCCAGATGAGGAGTGAGGCATGTTCAAAGAACATCTTTTATGGGCAAGGCCCGCAGGTTCGCGACCTCCTGCTCCATCTGGCGCACCTGTTTGCGCGCCACCGCGAGCTGGCGCCGCACGCGCACCAACCGATTCACGCCGGCCAGAAATCCGAGCACGATCCCCATCACGAGCACCGCGACCATGACAAGCGCAAGCGGCGCCCGCCAGGCGAGTCCCCCGTAGTAGCGCACGGTGACGTCCGTAGCATTCTTATAGGCGAAACCGAGGCCTATGAAGACGACCAGCACCGCAATCGATCCGTAGAGGATTCGTTTCATAGAAGCCGCTACCCCTCTTCAAAAAAAACGGCACGGGCTTCAACCCATGCCGCTCTTTTCCCATTGCGTCCGGGCGACCGGCCTACTGGTCGACGCGCTCCCGCAACTCCTTCCCGGGCTTGAAATGCGGGACCCGCCGGTCCGGCACCTGCACGCTTACCCCGGTCTTGGGGTTGCGTCCGAGCCGCGCCGGGCGATGATGCAGACAGAAGCTGCCGAACCCGCGCACCTCGATACGGTCACCCGCCTCCAGGGCGCTCGACATACGCTCTAGCAGACCCTTGACCGCGAGCTCCACATCCCGCTGATCCAATTGCGGCTGGCTCGCGACGAGGCTCTGAATGAGTTCCGACTTCGTCATCGCCCTAAAGCCTCGTCACTCCTTCTGCCCGAGCTTTTCTTTCAGCTTGTCGCCCAAAGACGAGGTCGCGAGCGGCGCCTTGCGGGTGTACTCCTGCACGGCCTCGTTCTCGCGCTCCATATCCTTGGCGCGCACCGAGAGGGTGATCTTGCGGTTCTTGCGGTCTATGGTCATGACCTTGGCCTCGACCGTATCGCCTTCCTTCAGCACCGCGCGCGCATCCTCGATACGATCACGCGCCGCCTCGGCCGCGCGCAGATAGCCCTCGACGTCATCGCCAAGCTTCACGGTCGCGCCCTTCGCGTCCACCGCCGTCACCACCCCGCTCACCACCGCGCCCTTGCCATGCTCCGCGCAGTAATTGTTGAACGGGTCGCCTTCCATCTGCTTCACGCCGAGCGAAATGCGCTCGCGCTCGGGATCAACCGCCAACACCACGGCCTCGAGCTCATCGCCCTTCTTCAGGTCGCGAACCGCCTCTTCGCCGGCGCGGCTCCACGACAGATCCGTCAGGTGAATCAACCCGTCTATACCACCCTCGAGCCCCACGAACACCCCAAAGTCGGTGATCGACTTGATCTGGCCCTTCACGAGGTCGCCCTTATTATGCGAGGCCGCGAACTCTTCCCAAGGGTTGGGCTGGCACTGCTTGATGCCAAGCGAGATGCGCCGGCGCTCCTCGTCGATGTCGAGGATCATAGCCTCGACCTCATCGCCGAGCTGCACGATCTTGGTCGGGTGTACGTTCTTGTTGGTCCAGTCCATCTCCGAGACGTGCACCAAGCCCTCGACGCCCTCCTCGATCTCCACGAACGCGCCGTAGTCGGTAATGTTCGTGACCTTGCCGAAGATCCGCGTCCCGATCGGGTAGCGGCGCGCAAGATCGACCCACGGGTCATCGCCGAGCTGCTTCAAGCCCAGCGAAACGCGGTTGCGTTCACGATCGAAGCGCAAGACCTTGGCCTCGACCTCATCGCCGATATTGAGCATCTCCGAGGGGTGCTTGACGCGCTTCCACGCGAGATCGGTGATATGCAAAAGCCCGTCGACCCCGCCGAGATCGACGAACGCGCCGTAATCCGTGAGGTTCTTCACGATACCCTTCACGATCTGGCCTTCCTCGAGATTCGCGAGCAGCTGATCGCGCTCCGCCGATATCTCGTTTTCCACGACCGCGCGCCTTGAGACCACCACGTTGTTGCGCTTGCGATCGAGCTTGATGACCTTAAACTCCAACTCCTTGCCTTCGAGGTAGGACGGGTCGCGTACCGGACGCACATCCACCAGCGAACCGGGCAGGAACGCGCGGATGGTGTCGATCGCTATGGTAAAGCCGCCCTTCACCTTGCCGGTCATGATGCCGGTCACGACCGTCTGCTTCTCGAACGCCTCCTCCAGCACATCCCAGGCCTTGACGCGGCAGGCCTTCTCGCGCGACAGGCGGGTCTGGCCGAAGCCGTCCTCCATGTATTCGATGACGACCTCGATACGGTCGCCCGCCTTGACACCGACCTCGCCATTGGCGTTGCGGAACTGTTCCGTCGGAATCACGCCCTCCGACTTGAGGCCGGCATTGACCACCACGACCTCGTCATCGACATGCACCACCTCGCCCACAATGAGGCTTCCGGGGCGCATCTGGCAGGACTGCATGCTCTCTTCAAACAATTCGGCAAAGCTTTGGCTCATGTATCTCTGGTCTCAAGGCCCCAAAGGGGCGGCTGGGCCGGCAGTGGATGCCAAGCCGTTAGTCTTTAGATCCGGTGCGTGAACGACGACTAGGACGAACGGCTCACCATGGCGAGCACCCGGTCGATGACGTCCTGAAGCCCGATGGCCGACGAGTCGAGCACGACGGCGCCTTGGGCTGGCTTGAGCGGCGCGACCGCGCGATTGGCGTCGCGTTCGTCCCGCTCCCGAATCTCCTGTATAAGCCGTGGAAGCGTAACACCGAACCCCTTTGTCTTCAACTGATTGAAACGGCGCTCGGCGCGTACCTCGGGGCTCGCGGTCAGAAAGACCTTCAGGAAGGCGTCGGGAAAGACGTGGCTGCCCATGTCCCGGCCGTCGGCCACCAGCCCCGGAGGCCTTCGCGCGGCGCGCTGGCGATCCAGGAGCGCCTGGCGCACGCCCGGGAGCGCCGCCACCCGGGAGGCCGCATCGGCGGCCTCGGGGCCGCGCAGGGCCACGCCGCACTCGCGTCCATTGACATAGACCTGCGGTTCGGCCGCCCCCGCCTCCCGGACGAACCGCAGGTCGAGCTCGCCTGCCAGCGCGCAAAGGCGGGACTCATCGTCGCAGGCGAGCTGCGCCCACGAGGCCGCAAGCCCCAGGGCGCGGTAGACCGCGCCGCTGTCGAGATAATGCCAGCCGAGGCGCTCGGCCACCGCCATGCCGACCGCGCCCTTGCCAGAGCCGGACGGACCATCGATCGCAAGCACCGGGATCACGAGGCTTCGACCTCGAGGTCGAAGCCTGCGGCCTTCGCGCAGGCCACGAAACCCGGAAACGAGGTCGCCACATTCCGGCAGTCGCGTATCTGAACGGCGTCCGCGGCCCTGAGGCCTGCGACCGCGAAGGCCATCGCCACGCGGTGGTCGCCGCCGGACTCGATGACCCCGCCCGTAAGCGACGTCCCGGTGATGGCAAGCCCGTCCGGGTATTCCTCCACGGCCACCCCAAGGCTTACAAGACCGCGCGCCATGACCGCCAACCGGTCGCTCTCCTTGACCCGCAACTCCTCGGCGCCGCGCAGTATCGTCGTCCCCTGGGCGCAGGCCGCGGCGATGAAGATCGCCGGGAATTCGTCGATGGCAAGCGGCACGAGCTCGCGGGGTATGGTAATACCGTGCAAGGGGGCAAAACGCACCACCAAATCGGCGACCGGTTCGCCGCCCGCCACGGTCTCGTTCTCGGCCTCGATGTCCGCGCCCATGGCGCGCAGGATGTCGATTACGCCCCGCCGGGTGGGGTTCACGCCGACCCGCGGCAGGCGTAGGCACGACCCCGGCACGATGCTCGCCGCCACCAGGAAAAACGCCGCTGATGACAGGTCCGCGGGGACCTCGAGCCGCACCGGATGCAAGGGTCCGGCGCCGCCCTCCACGGCGATCGTGGCACCGTCGCGGTGAACCGGATAGCCGAAACCGGCCAACATGCGCTCGCTATGATCGCGGCTCGGGGCCGGCTCGACCACCACCGTGCGTCCACGAGCGTACAGGGCGGCCAGCAGGATCGCCGACTTCACCTGGGCGCTTGCCACCGGCAGGCGATACTCGATCGCGCGCAGGCCCCGCCCCCCCACGATGTGCAGCGGCGGCCGCCCACCCTCCCCGGTCTCGATCACAGCCCCCATCAAGCGCAGCGGCACCGCCACCCGCTCCATCGGTCGGCGCATGAGTGATTCATCACCCACGAGGCGCGTCCCAAACGGCTGCGCCGACAAGAGTCCCGCGAGCAGTCGCATGCTGGTGCCGGAATTGCCGAGATCGAGGACCCCCACCGGGGCCTTCAGGCCATGGAGCCCGACACCATCGACCGTCAACCGGCCGTCGTGGGGGCCATCGATGGCGACCCCCAGGGCGCGAAACGCGGCCACCGTCCCCAGGACGTCCTCGCCCTCGAGCAGGCCCGTGATCTCGCTGCGCCCCAAGGCGAGCGCGCTCAGGATGACGGCGCGATGCGAGATCGACTTGTCGCCGGCCACCGTAACGGTGCCGGTGAGCGGCCCGCCGCTCCTTACCGTGTAATCAATGCTCCCCATGGGTGCTCCTGTGCATCAAATCGGCACGAAACGCCTGGGCCGCCGCGAAATGGCGGAGAAGCCCCTCGAAATCCCCGCGCGCCAAGCGCTCGCTATAGCCCGTCAGGCGCTCGGCGTAGGCGGCGAGCGCCGGGGCAAGCGATGCGGCATTGGCCGCGCAGATGTCCCGCCACATGACGGGATCGCTGCCGGCGATGCGCAAAAAATCCTTCAGTCCGGTGCCGGTAAACGGCGCCAACGCCTCGGCCGGCGCATACCCCGCGAGCAATTCGGCGCAGGCAAACGCGAGCAGGTGCGGGAGATGGCTCGTGTAGGCCACCAGTCGGTCATGGGTCGCGGCATCGGCTAAGATCACCCGCGCCCCGGCCGCCACCCACATCGCGCGCACGGTGCGCACGGCCTCCTCGTCGGTGCCCTCGGTGGGCGTCAGAATGGCGCTACGGCCCGCGAACAGATCGGCGCGCGCGGCCATGGGCCCCGAACACTCGCCGCCGGCCATGGGGTGACCGGGGACGAAACGGCTGAGGCCGAGCGCGTGCGCGGCCTCGACCACCGACTGCTTGGCGCTCCCCATGTCGGTCACGACGGTATGCGCCGGCAGGCAGCAAGACAGCCTCGCGAGCAGCCCGGGCAAAGCCCCGAGCGGTGTCGCCAACACCACGAGATCGGCCTCGCGCGCGGCCGTCTCGAGGTCCTGCGCGGCATCGATCAGGCCGCGCCCGCGCGCCGCCTCGAGCGAACGCGGGTCCTCGTCCACTCCCACGATCCGATCCACGAACCGGGCCTTGCGCAAGGCCGCGGCGAGCGACCCCCCCATAAGGCCTACGCCCACGATCGCAAGCCGCGGGGCACCATTCACCCCGGCCTTGGATGCGGCACGGCTCACGCGACCCTCGCGATATCGGCAAGGGCGCGCATGAGGCGCGCGTTCTCCTCGGGCCGCCCGACCGTGATACGCAGATGCGCGCTCATGCCATAGGGCTTGAGCGGGCGAACGATGACGCCCTGGCGCAACAACGCCTCATAGAGGCGCGCGGCATCACCCACCTCGACGCACAGGAAATTGCCCACCGACGGTAGGACTCCGAGACCGCGATCGCGAAGGGCGGCGGCGAGCGTGGCGCGATCGGCGGCGTTCACTGCGCGCATCCGCTCCACATGGGCCTCGTCCGACAAGGCCGCCACCGCCGCCGCCTGGGCGACGATGTTCACATTGAACGGCTGACGCAGGCGGTTCATGAGCTCCGCAAGCGCCGGATCGGACACGGCGTAGCCGACCCTGAGACCCGCGAGCCCGTGGATCTTGGAGAAGGTCCGCACGACCACGAGGTTGGGGTGGCGGGCCAGAAACTGGCAACCGTCCGGGTAGTCCACCTCGGTCACATACTCGAGATAGGCCTCGTCTAGGACCACGATCGTCGATACCGGCACCGCCGCCAGAAAGCCCGTGAGCTCGTCTTTGCCAAACCACGTACCGGTGGGATTGTTGGGGTTGGCGAGAAACACCATGCGCACGCTCGGGCTCAAGGCCCGCGCCATGGCATCGAGGTCATGGGCGTAGAAGCGCGATGGCACCTGGATCATGCGCGCCCCGATCCCGCGCACACTGATCGGGTAGGCGGCAAAGGCATACTCGTCACAAAGCGCGGTCTCGCCCGGATTCAGGAAGGTGCGGGCGATGAGCTCCAGGACATCATTGGACCCATTGCCAAGGGTGATGTGGCGCTCCGATACCCCGAGGCGTTGCGCCAGCGCACGCTTCAAGGCAAAGCCGCCGCCATCGGGATAACGTTCCATCTGCGCCAAGGCCGCCGCGGCCGCCGCTTGCGCCTTCACCCCCGGGCCGTAGGGGTTCTCGTTCGAGGCAAGCTTGATCGCCCCGGTCACGCCCAGTTCGCGCTCCAGCTCCTCTATGGGCTTGCCCGGCTGGTAGGGTACCAGACCACGAACGCCGGGGGCCGCCAGGATCACGGGGTCACATGCCATCGCCATCACACTCTCCGTTCTCGTAGGGTTGCGCCCCGTTAGAGCGCTTGGGGGTAGGAGCCAAGGCGCCGCACGACCCCCCCGCGCCGTTCGAGTTCGGCCAGCGCCTGCTCGATCGCCGGGTCCTTCTCGTGGCCCGCGATATCCACGAAAAACACGTACTCCCACAAGGCCCGCCGTGCCGGGCGCGACTCGATACGCAGCAGGCTTATGCCGCGCCGCGCGAACGGTTCGAGCAGCGCGTGCAGGGAACCCGGGGTATGGGGGGCGGTCAGCAAAAGGCTGGTCTTGTCCTGCCCGCTCGGCCCCACGGCATGCCGGCCGATCACGAAAAACCGCGTGGCGTTGTCGGGGGTGTCCTCGATGTTCGCCGCCAGGATCGGCAGGCCCCAGTGGGCGGCGGCCTCGCGCGAGGCGATCGCCGCCAGCTGCGGTTCCGAGGCCGCGCGCCGCGCCGCCTCGGCATTGTTCGATACCGCCACCTCCTCGCAATGGGGGAGATGCCGCTCTATCCACCCGCGGCACTGGGCCAGGGCCTGGGGATGGGCGGCGACGCGCTCGATGTCAGCGAGATCAGGCGCGCGCGACAGCAATTGATGATGGACCCGCAACACCACCTCGCCCACGATCACGAGCGGCGAATGCATGAGCAGGTCGTGAGTATGATTGACGATCCCCTCCGCCGAATTCTCCACCGGCACGACCCCGAAGTCGGCGGTCTTGGCAGTGACTGCGCGGAACACCTCGGCGATAGTGGTCTGCGGCAACGCCGTCACCGCGCCCCCGAAATGCTTGCGCAAGGCGCCTTCGGTAAAACTCCCCTCGGGCCCGAAATACGCCACCGTCAAGGTCTGCTCGAGGGCCAGACACGATGCCATGATCTCCCGGAAGATGCGCAACACATCCTCTTCGGGCAGCGGTCCCTGGTGGCGCGCGCGCACGCGGGCCAGCACCTGCCGCTCACGCTCCGGGCGATAGAATACCGTATCACCACAGGCCTCCTTGACGCGCGCGATCTGCTGCGCGGTCCGCGCGCGGTCCGCGAGCAGGGCCTGGATCTGTTCGTCTAAGGCATCGATGCGGGCGCGGTGCTCGTCCAGCCGCCACTCGGGATCGTCGGGACGCTCGGACATGGCTTCAGGCCGAGATCCTGCGCGCCGACATCACGCCCGGGATGGCCGCGATCTCGTTATACACGGCGTCGGGAAGCGCGCTGTCGAGATCGACAAGCGTATAGGCGAGATCGCCGCGCGATTTATTGACGAGGTTATGGATATTGAGTCCGGCGCGGGCCATGGCCGTCGAGATCTGCCCGACCATGTTGGGGACGTTGGCGTTGGCCACCACCAGCCGGCACACCCCTTCCCGCGCCACCACCACCTCGGGAAAATTCACCGCGTTGCGGATGTTGCCGTTCTCCAGAAAATCGCCCAGCTCTTCGGCCACCATGATCGCGCAATTGTCCTCGGCCTCGCGGGTCGACGCGCCCAAGTGCGGCAGCGCCACCACCTTAGGGTGGCCCTTTACGCGGTTGGTCGGGAAATCGCATAGATAGGCGTGCAGACGCCCGGCGTCGAGGGCCGCGACCACCACGTCATCGTCGACCACACCCTCGCGCGCGAAATTGAGCACCGTCGCCGTGGGCTTCAACAACCCCACGGTCTCGGCATTGATCATGTGGCGCGTGGCGTCCACCAGCGGCACGTGAAAGCTCACGAAGTCCGCCGCGCGCAGGAGCGCGGCGGCGCTGGCGGCCTTCTGGACCTCCGCCGATAGCTGCCATGCCCCCTCCACGGTCAGTTCGGGATCGAAGCCGATGACCCTCATGCCAAGCTGCAGGCCGGCATGCGCGACCAGCCGCCCGATCGCGCCCAGGCCCACGACCCCCAGTACCCGCCCCGGCAGCTCGAACCCGGCATAGGCCTTCTTGCCGGCCTCCACCGCGCGACTGATCTCAGCATCGCTCCCCTGAAGTCCTGCCGCAAACTCCCACGCCCCGCGCAGGTTGCGCGCGGCGATTAGGAGCCCGGCGACCACCAACTCCTTCACGGCGTTGGCATTGGCGCCGGGGGCGTTGAAGACTGGTATGCCGCGCTGGCTTAACGCCGCCACCGGGATATTGTTCACCCCGGCCCCCGCGCGCCCCACGGCCTTGAGCCGCGCCGACAGCGGCATGTCGTGCATCTTGAACGAGCGCAGCATGATGGCATCCGCATCACCTACATCGGCGCCCACCTGAAAACGCTCGGCATTGAAGCGCGCAAGGCCCAGCGGCGAAATCTGATTCAGCGTCTGGACCTTGAACATCAGCCGTGTCTCCGCGCGAAATCCCGCATGAAGTCGACGAGCGCCGCCACCCCTTCTTCCGGCATGGCGTTGTAGAGGCTTGCGCGCATGCCACCCACGGAACGGTGCCCCTTCAGCTGGAGCAGGCCCGCGGCCTTCGATTCCTTGAGAAATGCCTCGTCCAGCCCGGCGTCCTTGAGCGTGAACGGGATGTTCATCCACGACCGGCAGGTCTTGGCCACGGGGCAAACATAAAAGCCCCCTGAGCCTTCGATGGCATCATACAAAAGCCGCGCCTTGCGCTCGTTCACGTGCGCCATGCCGGCAAGGCCGCCCTGCTCCTTCAGCCAGTCGAAAACCAAACCAGCCATGTAGATGGGAAAGGTCGGCGGGGTGTTGTACATCGAATCGTTGTCGGCGTGGATGCGGTAATCGAGCATGACGGGCATGCCCGGGAGCGCCTCGCCCAAAAGGTCCTCGCGCACGATCACCACGGTCAGGCCCGACGGCCCGATATTCTTCTGCGCACCCGCATAGATCAGGCCAAAACGGCTCACATCGACCGGCCGCGACAGGATGGTCGAGGACATGTCCGCCACCAGCGGTACCGCGCCCGCGTCGGGAACAAACGGGAACTCCACCCCACCTATGGTCTCGTTGGGGGTGTAATGGAGGTAGGCGGCCTGCGGGTCGAGCCGCCAGTCGCCGACCGCGGGGATGTCCGTGAAGCCGCTGGCCTCGCCGCTTGCCACGACATTCACCTCGCCAAAGCGCCGCGCCTCGGCAATGGCCTTCTTGGACCATTCGCCGGTATGAAGGTAATCGGCGCGACGCTTGCCGCGCAAAAGGTTGATCGGCACCATGGCGAACTGCAGGGATGCGCCGCCTTGAAGGAACAGGACCTTATAAGAATCCGGGATACCCATGAGCGCGCGCAGGGAGGCCTCGGCGCGCGCGGCGATATCCATAAACTCCTTGCCCCGGTGGCTCATCTCCATGACCGACATGCCGCAGCCATGCCAGTCGACGAGCTCCTCCTGGGCCTTGCGCAGCACCGCCTGCGGCATGACCGCGGGCCCCGCCCCGAAATTAAAGATCCGTGCCATCGTCATCCCCCGCATCCGTCACCCGCGTTTCCGCCCCGACCTCACCGTTACCGAGGGCGGCGCTCTCCTCGATCTTCTCCACGCTCACCAGGCGCTCGTTGGTATCGAGCCCCATCAGCCGTACCCCCTGCGTGTTGCGGCTTTGCAGGGATATCTCCCGGGCACACATACGGATCAGGCTTCCCGTATCGGTGATCATCATCACCTCGTCTTCGTCGCCCGCGAGCACCGCCCCCACGATCGCGCCATTGCGCTCGGTCACTTGCATGGATATGACACCCTGACCGCCGCGATTGTGGCGCGGGAACTCGGAGAATGGCGTGCGCTTGCCGTAGCCGTTGGCGCTCGCTACCAGCACCACCTGATCCCCCGCCGATGGGTCGGCGATCATCAATGACACCACCCGCTGACCCTCGCGCAGGCTCAAGCCCCGCACCCCGCGGGCGTTACGGCCCATGGAGCGCACATCGCTTTCCTGAAAACGCACGGCCTTGCCGGCATCACTGAAAAGAAGAATATCACTATTGCCGTTGGCTATGCCCGCCCCCACCAGCACGTTGCCATCGACCAGATCTATGGCGACGATCCCGCTCGTGCGCGGGCGCGAGAAATCGGCGAGCGGTGTCTTCTTCACGGTGCCGTCGGAGGTCGCCATGAACACCGACTTGCCTTCCTCGAATGCCGCAAGCGGCAGGATGGCGGTAAGCTTCTCGCCTTCCACGAGCGGCAGGAAATTCACGATCGGACGTCCCTGGGCCCCGTGCCCGGTCTGCGGCAGGTCATAGACCTTGAGCCAATAGGCCTTGCCGCGGTTCGAGAAACACAACACCGTGTCGTGGGTGTTGGCGACCACCAGGCGGTCCACGAAATCCTCCTCGCGCATGCGCCCGAAGCTGCGTCCTTTACCCCCGCGCCGCTGTGCCCGGTAATCGGCCAGCGGCTGGCACTTCGCATAGCCGGCATGCGACAAGGTGACGACCACCGTCTCCTGGGCGATCAGGTCCTCGCGACTTAAGTCAAGCCGCCCGGCGAGGATCTCGGTGCGCCGCTCGTCCCCGTACTGGGCCTTGATCGCGGCAAGTTCCTCGGCAATGACCTCCATGAGCCGCGCCTCGCTACGCACGATCTCGGACAGGCCCTCGATCCTGCGCAGGATCTCCTGATACTCCTCGTGGATCTTGTCCTGCTCCAGACCCGTCAGGCGATGCAGGCGCAGATCGAGGATCGCCTGGGCCTGGGTCTCGGTCAGCACATAGCGGTCTTCGAGCAGGCCGACGTCGGCCGGCAGGTCCTCCAGGCGCGAATGCGGGCCGGCATCGCGCAGCAAATCGGCGACGAAACGCGCCGACCACGGGCGTCCGAGCAGCGCCTGACGGGCAGTCGCCGGGTCCGGCGCGGCCTTGATCAGGGCGATGATGGCATCGATATTCTCGAGCGCGACCGCCAGACCCTCGAGGATATGGGCGCGCTCACGCGATTTGCGCAACTCGTAGAGCGTACGCCGCGTGACCACCTCGCGGCGGTGACTCAAAAAGGCCTTGAGGATCTGCGGGAGGCTCAGAAGCCGCGGCTGACCGTCCTCTAGGGCAACCATATTGATGCCGAACACGGTCTGCAGGGCGGTCTGCTGGTAGAGATTGTTCAGGATGACCTCGGCGTTCTCGCCGCGCTTCAACTCGATCACCATGCGCATGCCCGCCTTGTCGGACTCGTCGCGCAGCTCGGCGATGCCCTCGAGCCGCCCTTCCTTGACGAGTTCGGCGATCTTCTCGAGCAATCGCGCCTTGTTGACCTGATAGGGGAGCTCGTTGACGATCAGCGCCTGGCGATGTCCGGGGCGCTCCTCCTCGATCTCCACGCGCGAACGCACATAGATCTTGCCGCGTCCGGTGACATAGGCCTCGCGGATCCCGGCATTGCCGTTAATGATCGCCGCCGTCGGGAAGTCGGGGCCCGGGATATGGGCCATCAGGGCCTCGACCGAGAGGTCGGGGTTTGCGATCAACGCCAGTAGGGCGTTTATGACCTCGGAAAGGTTGTGCGGCGGGATGTTGGTCGCCATGCCGACCGCGATCCCCGAGGAGCCGTTTACGAGCAGGTTCGGTATGGCGGTGGGCAATACCGATGGCTCGTGTTCCGACCCATCGTAGTTCGGCGTGAAGTCGACCGTCTCCTTGTCGAGATCGGCGAGCAACTCGTGGGCCACGCGCGCCATGCGGATCTCGGTGTACCGCATGGCCGCCGGGGCATCGCCATCCACCGACCCGAAATTTCCCTGGCCATCGACCAGTGGGTAGCGCATCGAGAAGGTCTGGGCCATGCGCACGATGGTGTCGTAGACGGCCGTGTCCCCGTGCGGGTGGTATTTACCGATGACATCACCCACCACGCGCGCCGACTTCTTGTAGGGGCGATTCCAATCGTTGCTCAGCTCGCGCATGGCAAACAGCACGCGCCGATGGACAGGCTTCAGGCCGTCACGCACGTCCGGGAGGGCGCGCCCCACGATCACGCTCATGGCGTAATCCAGGTACGACTGACGCATCTCCTCTTCGAGATTGACCGGGATGGTTTCTTTAGCGAATTGATCCATCGGGTTTGGGCCGCGCTGCGGCCTTGGGACCTCTATCAGGAGCCTTCAAAAGTGGTCGCCTAGCATACCATAAAGGGACTTTGCGCCAAAGCCGCGGCGGGCAGACGCTGCCGCCTTGCAAGTCCGGTGGCGCACCGGCACCACTAACGCCACCCGGATTCGTCCGCCACGAGGAGGGTAGCGCCCGCGTTTACGGGATCGCGGGCCGGCCAAGCACAGTCCGGGCCACAAAGAACCGCGCCCATATGGCGGCCGACTACCCCTTCTCGGCAGTGCGGGGAACGCGCCCGCTTGCAGACCTCAAGACCGTGTCACGGATCAGCGCAGGCCCGTGGATTTGCGCCAACGCCTGAGGGTGGCGAGGCGCCAGTGCATGTAGAAACGGACCAGCGCCGGGGCCTTGCGATTCTCAAGCAAGCCCCGCACCCGCACCCGCATATCGGCCAGCGCCATGTCCTTTACGAATGAATTCCCATCGTGGCAATAACTGCAATAGTCACTACCCGGCCGGTATTTCTTGTCGTAGATAACTGGCATACCACAACTCTGGCAACGCGTACGCTCTGCTATCCACTGCTTCTTCAGTGCCGCCGCTAACGCCTTGAAACTCATTCTCATATATTCCGTACCCAACCCGATGCTCAGGACCCGAAGACCCCGCATCGCGGACCGTAAATATTTTATGACGGCCCGGCGATACCGGCATGCCCTGTCGGGCTAGGATAACAGTCCAAGCGGTCGGCCGACCAGACACGCCCCCCGGCACCCGCCCGTGGCAGCGCCCCTCGGGCACACCTGAGCCCGCCTGGACATGGCCTGCCACCACCCCCGCGAACAGCCCGTCCTGGTCCAATCGCGCCAAAACCCCAAGCCGCCCGGCGCTATCGCGACCCGTGCCGTTGGCGCAAATTTGCTAGACTGCGCGGCAAGTACGCGACGGACCAGGAACGATAACGCGGGCAAGGGGGGGTGGGTGGATCACCAGGATGATGGGAGGGGATCAATACCGGACCGCGGGCCACCCGCCCCTGACGACCACCTCGCGAAACAAGCGGTGCGGGCGGCGAGCCTGGGCATGTTCCTCGACGGCTTCGACCTCAGCATCATGGCCATCGCCTTGCTGCCCTTGCGCGCCCAATGGCACCTGGGGGCGGGGGCAATCGGAAACCTCATGGCCGCCGCGCTCATCGGCTCGCTATTGGGCGGGCTCATCGGTGGCCGCCTGGTCGATCGCTTCGGACGCCGCGCCCTGCTCCTGCCCAATGTCGCCTTGTATGCCCTCGGCGCCATCGCCAGCGCCCTCAGCCCCGGCCTTGCGACCCTCTGGATCGGCCGCTTCGTGGTCGGGCTCGCGGTCGGCATGGATTACCCGCTGGTGGCTACGGTCGTCGCCGAATACAGCGCCGAACACGACCGCGGGCGGGGCTTCGCCGGCATCAACGTCGCCTGGTACCTGGGGGCCTTCGCCTCGACGCTGCTGGGGCTTGCGCTACTGGGGCTCGGACCGGACTCCTGGCGCCTCATGCTCGGCGCGGCCCTGCTGCCGGCGCTGGTCTTGCTGTGGCTGCGCCGCAGTATCCCCGAATCGCCGCGCTGGCTCATGCGCCGCGGGTCGCAGGCGGCGGCGCGCGAGGCCTTGCAACGCCTCCATCCGGCGTGGGGCGAGACGCACATCACGGACGCCCTGACGCGCTTCTCCGGGACCGCGCGGCGCACCACCACCCTCTTTCAGCGCCGCTGGCGCAAACGGCTGGTATTGAGCCTCGTCCCCTGGACCTGCCTTGACATCGTGGGTCTGGGCATCGGTCTCTACTTCCCACTGATCCTGCGCATGCAAGGACTGGCGAACAACAACACCGCCGCCGCCGGCATCAACGCCGCGTTCCTGCTGGTCTCGACCGCCGGCATCCTATTCATCTACCGGCGTCTCGACCGCTGGGGCCGCATCCCGCTGCAGACCGCCGGATTCGCGCTCATGGTCGTGGGCCTGCTGTTGTTCGCCTTAGGGATCGCGACCCACGAAGTCGTGAGCGTCTACGCGGGATCCGCGGTCTATTCCCTAGGGACCGGCATCGGTCCGGGGGTTACTGCCATGGCGCTTTCCGTCGAGATCTTCCCCACCGAGCTGCGCGCCAGCGCGGGGGGGCTTGCCACCGCGACCTCGCGGCTTGGCGCGGCGTTCTCGGCGATCGTTTTCCCGCGCCTCGAGACCGCCTGGGGGCTGCCCGTGGTCCTCATACTCATGGCCGGCGTGTCGCTCATCGGCGCCGGGGTGACGCGCGGCTATCCGGTCGAGCCCGCCGGACATACCCTTGAAGCCCTCGAGGACCATGGGGACTGAACGCCCGTCACCCGGCGCTTGGCGCGGGCCGCCCGCGGCCTCGGTCACCGCCGCGGCCCTGGTACTGCTCGTCCTGGCCGGTTGCGCCCAACCTTCGGCATCGGCCCCCGCGAGACTGAGATCCGTGATCGCGTCCGGGCCCACCTTAGGCGTCATCCGCGAAGGCTGGCACACTGGGCTGATTGTGCCCGAGAGCGAATTGACCGGCGCCTTGGGACCCTTGCGCAAGCGGTTCGCGCCCGCACCCTTCGTGGTCATCGGCTGGGGGCAACGCGGCTATTACATGGCCCGCGACCCTGGCCTCTTGACCGGCCTTGCCGCCCTGTTTCCGTCGGCAAGCGTCATCCATGTGCGGCCCTGGCGGCCCAAGCCAAGCGTACGACCGCCACGACACCGTACCTGGCTGCGCCTGCCGGCGGGTGGCTGGCGGGGCCTGCGCGCCTTTCTCGGTCAGGCCTTCGCGTGGCGTCGCCACGGCCATCCCCGGGCCCTCGGGGCGCACGGTCGCCGCGGGCTTTTTTTCGCATCGACCGAGACCTATGACGCCTTCCACACCTGCAACACCTGGACCATGCAGGCCTTGCATGCCGCAAGGCTGCCGGCCGCGAGCACCGGCGTGCTGTTTGCAAGCCAGGTGCGCGGCGCCTTGCGCGCCACCCCGTTGCGTCGCTTTGAGGCGCGGCCCACGACCCCTTTCAAGCGCGGGCAGCCGCCTTGACAACGACTGATTCATCGCCTACTGGAAAGGTGGTTTACTCGTGGCTACCGCGCCGCGGGCATGCATGCGGCTTAAAGATCGGCACTCCCGGGATACCCGGACAATGTCGGCGCGCCTATGCAAGCGGCGCGAAGGCATGAATCGGGGGCATGCATGACGTCTCATGACGCGTATGGGCCACGCGCGGCCAAGGCCCTGGTCCCGATACGCGCCCACGCGGACATTTTGACTCACGATCTTTGCGCGATGTTTCATGCGGCACTCCTGGCGCATGCCGGTCGCGATGACGTCCTCACCCAACTCGATGCCAAGGACTTCTGGGCGAGCCAGGAAAGCCATCCCCTACGGCAACTGCTCGATGCAGATTTGAAGCATCAGACCTTGCAGCAGTCGGCTCAAGACATGGGACGCACGCTCGCCTATCTCGGCGTGGAAAACGCCTGGCTCGTCGAAACCTATGACACCCTCATCACCGAACTGCGGCGACACCCGCTGATTCAGTCGCTTACTCCCGCCCAACGAGACCCTCTCCGCGACGTCCTTGTATCGCGCTTCATGGCCTCGTTGAGCGGGATCGTGGCCGGGCAACGCCAAGTCGTCTACGGTCAGCAGCGGGTCATGGGCGCGGTGACCCGGCTGATCGAGACCTGCACGACATTGAATGATTTCGCGCGCGCCCTGCTTGACACCCTGCTGACCCTGGAGGGGATGGTGGCCGGGACATTCGCCCGACCCGACAAGAACGGCACGCTGCAATACGAGATCGTCGCCGGCGCCACCGTCGAGCGCCACGCCTCGACGTTTGCCGACTATCAGAGCCTCCCCAACATTTATGGCGACAACCCCTTGGGCTGCGGCCCTTCCGGCTGCGCGTGGCGATCGGGGAAGCCCCAATGCAGCGTAATGATTACTCGCGAACCGTCGCTTTCCCCTTGGCATCAGATCGCGCGCGAGCTCGGCTATATCTCCCATGCCACGATTCCCATCCAGGACGCCAACCGCGAACCCCGCGCCATACTCTCGCTCTACCACGCGGCGCCAGGCTATTTCTCGACCACAGACTTTAGCGATATTTTGGACAGGCTGTGCACCGTTCTATCAGCCGCCGTGGCGCGCCTCAGCCAGGACGCGCCGCCGGTGCATTACTCCATCCGCGCCAACTATCGCGAGCGCCTTACCCAAGGCGCGCTCATCATGCTGTATCAGCCTATCGTCGATCTCAACACCGGACGCCTCGCCAAGGTCGAGGCGCTCGCGAGGCTGCGCGACCCTGATGGGACCCATGTGTCACCCACACATTTCCTGCCGGCATTTGGCGCCCGCGAACTGCGCCAGATGTTCTCCTTGGGCCTCCGCCAGGCCGTCGCCGACCTCAAAAACTGGGACCATCGCGGCTTGCACACCTCGGTATCCGTGAATCTGCCGGCGCAGGCACTGTCCGACCCGGAGTACCTGGCCATCGCGCGAGCCGTGCTGCATGACGCGGCCATGGAACCCAACCGTATTACCTTCGAGCTCTTGGAGACCGACGAGACCGGTTTGCGGGACACCATCGTCCGGCAGATGGTCAATCGCTGGCGGCGGCTGGGCGTGCGTCTTGCGCAGGATGACCTAGGCTCGGGCTACAGCTCGCTTCTGCGCATGGAACGACTGGCCGTGGACGAAGTGAAGATCGACCAGGAATTCGTCCAAACCGTCGCGCGCTCGCCACGCAAGGCCCTGCAGTTCATCCATCATCTGACGCGCCTCGTGCACGACATCGGCCTTTCAGTGGTGATCGAAGGTGTCGAGAGCCGCGGCCTCATGGAGGCCGCCACCATCCTCGGCGCCGATGCCGCTCAAGGATACGCGATCAGCCAACCGATAACCGCCGATGCCCTGCGCTCCTGGTATCGGGATTTTGATCTGGTCGTCGCGCCCGAGCGCCCGACAACCGCGCTCGGGGCTTATGCCACGCTGCTTTTGCGCGGCACCCTTCTCGATCTCGCGCGCTCGCGCCCCACGCTTTTGGGTCACATCATCTGCGAACCCTGCACGATCGCCGCCTATATCGAGAACGGCACGGCCGCCAGGAGCGCGGCCCTGAAAGACAGCTACGCAAAACTGGTGGCCGTGATCCGCGCGGGCGCCGATCCGCAACGTTACGAAAAGGCGCACAATAGGCTCGAACAGCTGCTGCGCATGGAGATCCGTCGCGAGGAGCACACCGCGGCACCCGCGGCGCCGGGCATAGACAAGCCCCACGGCACGGCGTTTCTCGGGCCGCCGTGACCGCCCCCGACGCCGGCAAGGATGCCTGAGGCGTGGGGTTTGGCTTGACAAAAGCGGCATGATCGTCGAAGTTTATACTTCGGGTGCCAATATCCCGCGGGCACGAAGCCCGTTGGAAGGCGGGGCTCGTGCCCCCGCGAGCCTCGTCATGGGAGTCTTTCACTATGAACGAAGACCTCGACCCCTTCGGCCGACACGCCGCCCGTCTTCTGCGCACGGCGCACGGGTATATATCGGATGTCGACGAGCAACTGATCGCGGCCTTTCAGCGTGGACTTTTTGCGCACGCCGGCCCCGGGGATGTCATAACCCTTTTGAGCCCCGAGCAACTCGCGCACACGCAAGCGCGACCGCTTGCGCTGTTGCGCCAGCTCCTCGATCCCGATCTCGACCAAAACACCCACGAACAGGAGGCGATGGCGATCGGGCAGATCTATAGCTTCCTTGGCATCAAAACGAGTTGGCTCGTCGACTCCCATGCGCTCTATCTAGAACGGCTCCTGCAGCGCCTCGGCCCATGGATCGGCGCGCCCGAGGAGCGCGCACTCATGCGCTCGGCCGTGACGATGCGGGTCATGGCCAACCTCAACGCAGAGGTGCGCGGCCGCGAGATGCTCGCGCGCGCCGAGCAGGAGGCGGTCGCGCGCATATCCGGCCTGCTGCAGGGCACAATGACCTTCAATGATCTGGTGCGGCAGGCCCTGAATCACTTGGTGGCCCTGCCCGACATGGTCGCCGGCATCTTCGCGCGCCCCGACAGTCGCGGTGACATCCAGTGTGAGATCGTGGTCGGGGAGACGATGGAGCGCCATGTGGCCTCCCTCGTCACACGAAACATCGTCCCGACCATTCGCGACGACGATCCGCGCGGCCACGGCCCCTCGGGCCGTGCCTGGCGCACCAACCAGATCCAGCAAGCGCTCGCCATCGCTTCCGATCCCGCGCTCGCGCCCTGGCACGAATACGCGCACACGCTCGGCTATACCTCCCAGGCCACCATCCCCCTGGCGGATCGCGCCGGCTGTCCACGCGCGCTTTTGACCCTCTATCACAGCTGGCCCGGATATTTCAATGTGCCGCGTCGCGCGAATCTGTTGACACACATACGCGCCGCACTCGAGACGGTGATCGCCCAGGGCGCGGCCTCTGGGCATGTCATTAGCCATGCCGAACGCATCGCCTACCGCGAGACGCTAAGCCGCGGCGACCTTGTGATGTTCTATCAACCGGTCATCGATCTACGATCAGGCGAGCTTGCAAAAGTCGAGGCACTGGCGCGGCTCGACAAACATGACGGCACCTACGCCACTCCCGGCGATTTCCTCCCGGCGTTCGGCGAACATGAGCTACGCGAACTTTTTGCGCTGGGCCTGCGTCAGGCGCTGCGCGACCTGTGCGCTTGGCAGGATCAGGGTCTCCACACTTCGGTGGCCGTGAACCTGCCGACACAGGCATTCGTCGATGATGAATATCTGCGTATCGCCCGCGATATCCTCAAGGACTCGCCCGTAGAGCCGGAACGCATAACTTTTGAGCTTCTCGAAACCGGTGAGATCGAAAACCACCAAGCCGGTGCCAATCTCTTGTCACAATGGAAGGCTCTTGGCGTGCGACTCGCGCAAGACGATCTTGGGTCTGGATATAGCTCACTTGTCCGCATGGAACAGCTGGGGGTAGACGACGTCAAGATCGACCACGGCCTCGTACGCACCGCGGTGCAGGCGCCACATAAGGCGCTGCGCTTCATCTATCACCTCACGCATCTCGCGCACGACATCGGCATACGCGTTACCGTGGAGGGCCTGGAAACCGCAGGCCTCGTAGAGGCCGCCGCCATCCTTGGAGCGGACTTCGGGCAGGGCTATGCGATCGCGCGCCCCATGAGCGCGCGCGATATGGGGCGTTGGCGCCACGTACCGCTTGCCGTCGAGTCGCGCCACCCACGCACCGCACTCGGCGCCTATGCCGCCATGATCCTGCGCAACGCGCTCATGATCCTGGCCGGAACACGGTCTGAATTCCTGCATGCCGTCCTCTCCGAGCCGAGCGGGCTCGCTCACTACCTGCATGCGTACAATCTTGAAAAGACCGCCCTTGGCCATGCGCATGCGCGGCTCCTTGACTGCGCGCAGGCTGGTGCGCAATCAGAGGATTATGGAGCCGCTCACCGGGCCGTGGAGGCCCTACTGCACACCCATATCGTCACGGAGACAACGGCGATACCGGCCTTTGATCCCCACCCCAAGGCCCGCGCAAGGAGCGGCCGCGCACGGGCCGCACAGATGACGCAACGCAATACCGCGGATCGCGCAAATCGCCAGACGCGCCCAAGCCGGCGGCATGCACGCCCATCGTGATCGCCTCTGGCCCCGCGCTTTCCGGGGCGCGCGGGGGCACGACACGCGGATGTCACCAGACCTTAATACCCGCGTAACGGGATGCGGGCATGATGGCGTGGTCCTGGGGGCCTGCCGGTTTATACGCCAGGACCGAGAGGCCAGGGAATGGCGGTAGGGCGCAGGGATGCGCGTCTTGTGATACCAGCGAAGTATCGCGCCCCATACGGGACCACGCGCCTCACCAAGACCCGGTGCCGGCCGGTCATCGGCACCTATGGAATGGTGATGTGACCAACTGCAAATCCGGAATCGACCGGCGCATGATAAGGGCATGATTGATCGCGCCCAGGCACAGGCCCACGACGAGCACCACGGACGGGCCTTTAAGACGCGCGAGATCGGCAAAGCCCGCGGTGGCCGTCAACGGCACAAGCCCGCCTCCCGCACGACCACGACCCGGTCGACCCCGCGCGACGCCTCTTGCACAAAGCGGACAACTGCCTTGAGATCGATGGTGCATCCCGCCCGCGCGGCCGCAAAATGCGCGGCGATGGCCGACCGGAAGGCATGCAAGACGCACTCCTCCATGGCACGCGCCGGCACGCTCGCCTGCCGCGCCACCTAGACATCCTCATAGACCCCGCCCGCGGCCACCCCCGAGAGGATGGGTTTGAGTCCGGCGACCCGCTCACCCCCGCTTTGCATGGCCCAAGACGAGCGCCGCGCTCACAAGCGTCTTTCTTACGCCGGTATTCGTGCCCGTCACGAACGCGCCGTTTACGGCAAACGTCCTATCGGTGGCCTCGCCAAGACGCACCCACGGGAAACAGCGCCCCTACACCAATACCCGTCGCACTCACACCCCGGTGTCGGCGATACGAAAGCCGACACGCCCCCCCGCCCGGAACGGGACCAGGGTATCGGCAATGCCGGCCGACGCGAGATCGATCTCATCTGGCACCGGCCACGAGTCGTCGATGAGCGTGATGCGCTCGCGGTTTGCCGCGAGCCCGTAGAAGGCCGGACCATGGAGGCTTGCAAAGCCCTCAAGCCTTTCGAGCACGCCGGCCGCCTTAAAGGCCTCGGCATAGAGCTCGATGCCGGCATGCGCGGTGTAGAGACCCGCGCAGCCGCACGCCGCCTCTTTCGTGCGCCGCGCATGGGGCGCGCTATCGGTGCCGAGAAAGAACTTGGGGCTCCCCGAGGTCGCAGCCGCCATCAGGGCCTCGCGGTGGCGCTCGCGCTTTAGGACCGGCAGGCAATAAGCGTGTGGACGAATGCCGCCTTGGAACATGGCATTGCGATTCAAGAGCAGATGATGGGCAGTAAGGGTCGCGGCCACCGTGGCGGGCGCTGCGGCCACGAACTCCACCCCGTCGCGAGTGGTCACATGTTCCAAGACGATTTTGAGGCGCGGGAAGCGCGCGACGACCCTCTGGAGTATGCGATCGATAAAAACCGCCTCGCGATCAAAGACATCGACCGCGGGATCGGTGACCTCGCCATGCACGAGCAACGGCACACCCACGGCCTCCATGGCGGCAAGCGCGTCGTCACACCGTTCAAGGCTGGTCACGCCAAAGTCCGAATGGGTCGTGGCGCCCGCCGGGTAATACTTTACGGCATGGACAAAACCGCTGGCCCTGGCGCGCTCGATCTCGGTCACCGGGGTGTTGTCCGTCAGATACAGCGTCATCAAGGGCTCGAAGGCCGATCCCGCCGGGCGCGCCGCCAGGATCCGGTCGCGATAAGCGCGGGCCTCGGCCACGGTGCGCACGGGCGACTTCAGATTGGGCATCACGATCGCGCGTGCGAAACGCCGCGCGGTATCCGGCAGGACGGCGCGCAACATGGCCTCGTCGCGCAAATGGACATGCCAGTCGTCGGGGCGTATCAATGTAAGCGACACAGGGTTTCCCTTAAAGGTTGATGCCACACACCATCATGGTACGCCAGCCGGGCATCCTCGCGCGCGCCAATACACCCCGACACGCGCGCTAGGCGCCGGTACCCAGATGGCGGGCGTGAAAGGCCAGATGATCGCCTATGAAGCTCGCAATGAAAAAATAGCTGTGGTCATAGCCCTTGTGCCAACGAAGGGTGAGCGCCCCGCCACCCAGACCCTCGAGCCATTGAGTCTTCAGTTCGCGCTCGAGATAGGGGTCGTCAAGCCCCTGATCCACGAGCATGGGCACGATCGCCTGATCCTCGCGGGCCTGCAGAAGCGCCACGGCATCGTAATCCTGCCAGCGCGCCTCGTCGGCCCCGAGATAGGTGCCGAAGGCCTTTTGGCCCCATGGGGTGCGGCTCGGGGCACACACCGGGGCAAAGGCCGACAGTGAGCGGTAACGATCGGTATGGCGCAGCCCGATGGTCAAGGCGCCATGGCCGCCCATGGAGTGACCACACAAGGCCTGGCGCGCGTCATCCACGGGGAAGGTTGCAGCGATCAGCGCCGGGAGCTCATCGGCGACATAGCGGTGCATCCGATAGTGGCGATCCCATGGGCCCCTGGTCGCGTCCACATAGAACGATGCACCACTACCAAGGTCCCAGTCGCGGGTCTCGTCTGGGATGCCGGTGCGCCGCGGGCTGGTATCGGGCGCGACCAGGGCAAGCCCATGCTTTGCGGCGTAGCGCTGCGCCCCGGCCTTGATCATGAAGGTCTCCTCGGTGCATGTGAGACCCGCAAGGAAATAGATGATCGGGACGCGGCCGGCGGCGGCCTGCGGCGGCAGATAGATCGAGAAACGCATGGGCCCCCGGCAACTCTCCGAGGCATGCTCATAACGGGTCACACGCCCACCAAAGCACGCGTGCTCCTCCAGCAGCTTCAGATCCGCGGCCATGATCGTCTAGTACGTCAACACGGTACGGATCGACTCGCCCCGATGCATGAGATCGAAGGCGGTATTGATCTCGGCAAGCGGCAGGGTATGCGTGATCAGGTCGTCGATATTGATCTTGCCCTCCATATACCAGTCGACGATCTTCGGCACATCGGTGCGCCCACGGGCCCCTCCGAATGCCGAGCCCCGCCAGTTACGCCCAGTCACAAGCTGAAAGGGGCGCGTCTTGATCTCCTCGCCGCTTCCCGCCACCCCTATGATGATGCTCGTGCCCCAGCCCTTGTGGCAGCATTCCAGGGCCTGGCGCATCGTCGTGACGTTCCCTATGCACTCGAAACTGAAATCCGCGCCGCCTTTCGTGATGCTCACAAGGTAGGGCACGAGATCGCCCTCCACCTCGCGCGGGTTCACGAAGTGCGTCATGCCAAAACGCTCGGCCATCGCCCGCTTATCGGGGTTGATATCGACGCCCACGATGCGGTCGGCCCCGGCCATGCGCGCCCCCTGGATGACGTTCAAGCCGATGCCGCCGAGACCGAACACCACGACGTTGTCGCCGGGACGCACGTTGGCGGTGTAGATCACCGCGCCTATGCCGGTCGTGACCCCGCAGCCGATGTAGCAGACCTTGTCGAACGGGGCATCCTCGCGGATCTTCGCGAGCGCGATCTCGGGAAGGACCGTGTAATTGGCGAAGGTGCTGGTCCCCATGTAATGATAGAGAGGCTGGCCGCCGATGGAAAAGCGGCTGGTGCCGTCGGGCATCACGCCACGCCCCTGGGTCGCGCGGATCGCCTGGCAGAGATTGGTCTTGCCGCTCAGGCAATACTCGCACTCACGGCATTCGGGCGTGTACAACGGGATAACATGGTCGCCGGGACGCAGCGACCGGACCCCAGGCCCCACATCCACGACTATGCCCGCGCCTTCGTGGCCCAGGATGGTGGGGAAAAGCCCCTCGGGATCGCTACCCGACAAGGTGAAGGCATCGGTATGGCACACCCCGGTGGCCTTGATCTCCACGAGCACCTCGCCGACACGAGGCCCATCAAGCTGCACGGTCTCTACCACCAAAGGCCGGTCGGCCGCATAGGCGACTGCTGCGCGCACGTCCATGAGCACTCCCTTATGGCTCAAAACCGTTGATCGTACCCGCCCGACACCCTGCGGGCAACCCGACCCCGACCCTTAAAGCCCGTCGGCCGAAATAACCCTGGCGCCCACGGCGCAGGCGCGCGGCAAGTGAGGCCGCGCGGGGCGTTGCGGCCCGGGATTTTGGCAAGGGCGCGCCACGCAGACGGCCCCCGGGTGGCCGAAAGACCGGCCCCATCCCGACGGCCACGCTATCCAGGGAAACGGCACACCCGTGGCGCGGCCGCTTGCGGTTTGCTCATGCCCTTTCGGTCGGTGAAACTCGCCCCGAATGCGCGTACACTCGGCTTTCACAGTGAAGCAAGCCATAGAGCGGCGCCGGTTGCGCGAGACCTCGATATGGGCCATCGCGACGGTAGCGTCGTGACATGCTAACGGATCGATCGCAACAAACGAGGGAGCCGAGGCCTATGGACTATACGTGGATATTGGTCGCTGACCGGGCGCGTGCACGCATCGTCGCCAAGCCCAACGCCATACCCAGCAACGGTCGTGACTGGGAGGAACTTGAACCCCTGGTGTACCCAGAGGCCCGCGTACCTGGGCGCGCCCTGTTGACGGACAGGCCCGGACGCACCTTTGACCGCAAGGGCTCGGGACGGCATGCCATGACCACCGAGACCTCGGCCAAGGAAGAGGCCGCGACGCGCTTTGCGAAGACCCTGGCCCGGGTCCTGGACAAGGGACGGACCAACCACCTGTATGAATCCCTCGTCCTGGTCGCCGAACCCGGCTTCCTCGGCACCTTGCATGCTAACCTATCGGCACAGACCGCCAAAAAGGTCATCGATACGATCCCGAAAGATCTCACCACGCGGCCACACAAGGAACTTGCCCAAGACTTGCGCGCGCTTCTGCGTCCACGCGGATAGCGGGACTTCCACGCAGCGGCCAAGGTGGCCGGGCACGGCCCGCTCCACGAGAACCGCGCCTGGGCCATGACCGCGCCCTTGCGCTTTGGACCGCGCGGGGCATTGCGTATAATGCGCCGGTCCGCCCCGGTAGCTCAGTGGATAGAGCGGCCGCCTCCTAAGCGGCAGGTCGCCGGTTCGATTCCGGCCCGGGGCACCATAAAATCAATACGTTGTACGAAGAACCCACCTCGCCACAAGACCTTTGCCGAAATCTCGCCACAACGCGACCTCCACACAGGCAGACTCACGCGAACTAGCGCACCTCCCTCAGGGGGAAGGTTAGAGGGCATCCTGTGTGCGGCGCAAGGAATTAAACAATGCCTGCCGAGCACCTACATCTGCGATTGGGTTTGGCGGAGACTCTAGCTTTTGAAGAAACGTTTTACAAGCTAGCATCGCTTGCCCTCGGCAAACGCAAAGTCGCAAACACCATAACGGCGTGCAGGATACAAAGCACAAAAAACGCTTCAGACCACGCATTTAGTTCGAAATGACTGACGTGATTCTGCAAAGCCCAGGAAAGAAACAAGGCGCAAAAGGTGGTCAGCGTGGGGCCGCCAATCCTCTGCACGATATTGAGCGTCGTAGTGGCCATGGGCAAAGATTTTTCGGGAATGGATGCATAAGCCAGGGAGATGGCCGGCAGTCCTACGGCCCCCAAACCCACGCCCCGAAAGAACAAGACAGCGATCAGAAATACTTCATTGAAACCGCGCATTGACTGCCATACAAGAGCGAGCGTCGACAAAAGCGAGAGCGCGGCGCCCGAAACCGCGACCCTGCGTTCGCCGAAGCGGTGCGTCAAAAACCCAAGAGATGGCAGCACCGCCATCATACCGAGGCCCATTGGCATCAGCATCCAGCCCATCATGGGGGGAGACAAGCCGTAGACCTGCATGACAAACATCGGAATAAGCATCTGACCCGCGTACATCGTCCCGCTAGAAAAAAACCGCGTGACGGAAGCCGCGGAGAATGCCCGCTGACGAAACAACGGAATATCGATCAGTGCGTCATCGCCCTTGCGATTCTCCACACGCAAAAAAAGCACAAGCAACGCTGCCCCCACCACAGTAGAGATCATGCCGGCCGGCTGTGCAATATGACTTGGTCCAATGAGCATGAGAGCCAAACCCGGCGACAACAGGGCAAGCCCCATCCAGTCGAGCTTCCGTGAAGCGTAACCTCCTGCGTCATCCGGTAAGAATCGCATTGCAAGAAATAATGCGAGGACTCCAATCGGAATATTGACCAAAAACAGCCAGCGCCAGGAGGCGTAATGCAAGATCTCACCGGCAATGACCGGGCCTAGCACGGGGCCCAGCAAAACCGGGGCGGTGGCATAACCCGCGATCCGCGTAAAGCGTTCTTTAGCGGCGCGCTTTATCATCAGTTGGGCCATCGGCGCCAGCAATCCCCCGCTCGCGCCTTGCAAGAGTCTGAAACCGATAAGCGAACCTGCCGACCAAGACAGCCCACAAAGCCCTGAACTGATCGTAAAGATCGCGAAGCACCAGAGATAAAGCGCCTTGGCGCCGATTTTCTCTATCAGCCAATTGTTTAGCGGCAATGCAAGCGCAAGGGCGAGCAGATACCCGCTCGTTACCCATTGAATAACCGAGATTGTCGAGCGTAAATCAGCGGCAAGACTCGTCAGCGACACATTGACGATCGTCGCATCTAATTGAGCAAGCAATGATCCCAGCATTGCGACAGCTGCGATCTTCCACGTCGCAACGTCGCGCGCGGTTTCTTTCGATATCAAAGGTGCACTAAAGCGCTTCAAACGGTTGTCATTCATGCGTAAATGCACCTACCTGAACAGCGATCGCGGTTACCAGGGAAAGACTCGCATCTCAGTCACTCACGACCGCGCGAAGGCGTAGCTCCGTAAAATTGACCAAGGTGGCGAGCGCAAAACAGCGCAATCACAAGTGCGCCGACGCCAAATGCAAGGACGTCGCCTGCGGCTTTCCATTCGAAATCACCGACGCGGCAGGTCAGGACATATCCGATGACGGCATTAAAAAACCCCACAGAACGTTAACGGTAGGCGAGGAAAGCCCTTTACCGGGTGGCTTTGCAAAAGGTGTTTGAAAAGACCGCCCCATAATGCCCGCAACGAAATGGGGAATAATATTGGCAGTAAATGCCCCCCCGAAAAAGTAAGCCGTTAATTCAAGCCACGCCATGGTTATGCGCTCTTTGCCAACAGCGAATTAATGAATAATGTCCAGCCCTGAATTCGCCTAATCCAGGTCCCAAAAGGTCTCTGAGGCGCTGCCCAACGCCTACGGGCCATGGCGCCATCAAAGCCGTCTCGATCTTCGATAGGCGGCGTGCAATTAAAGGTAAATAAAAATGGCCGCCGTCACCGCGCTGCTACACAAGCGCCCCCTCCACGACCAAGCTCCTTAGGATAGACCGGTCACACTCCATCACATGACGTCCGCCAAGACGGGGCGGCAGCCATCCGGACCACACTCAATGGTCTGAGTCGGAAATCGCCAGGGCTGCGGCCTATCCGACCTTGAGCCCGAGCATCGAAAGCGCTTTTCCCTCGATACCGGAGACCGGGAAGCGGATGGCGTCGTCGGCGTGCCGGGCACCCAGGACATAGAGCAGCGGCAGATAGTGGTCGGGCGTCGGGATCGAGAGGGCAGCGTCTTGCCCCAGCGCCTCATAATGAATGAGCGCCGCGTGGTCGGAGGCGCGGATCAGATCCATGGCTTTATTTTCGAAGCGCACCGCCCAGTCGTAAGGTTCCTGCGATAACCGGCCCCAGGCATACATGCGGAGATTGTGTATGACATTACCACTTCCAAGGATCAGCACGCCCTCAGCGCGCAAAGGGGCGAGCATCCGGCCGATCTCGAAATGCTGGTCAGCGCCCTTCGTTGCGTCGATGCTGAGCTGCACAACCGGAATGTCGGCGTTTGGATAGACATGACACAAGACCGACCATGTGCCGTGATCGAGCCCCCAGCTATCATCGCTGTCTACGGCAAGAGGCGCCAAGAGCTGTTGGACCCTCCCGGCCAGCGTGGGATCGCCGGGCGCGGGATATTGAACCTGGTAGAGCTCCCGAGGAAATCCGCCGAAATCATGGATCGTCCTTGGGGCCGCCGCGACCGTTACGGCCGTCCCGGCCCCATACCAATGCGCCGAGATCGCGAGGATCGCCCGAGGTCTTGGCATCTCCTCACCCAACCGACGCCACGCCTCGGTATAGTCATTGCGCGCCAAGGCGTGCATGGGATTGCCATGCCCCAAAAACACCGCCGGAAGTCTGCTCGCCATAGGCCACACCTCTCGTGCCACATCACCGACCAAACGGTCGCTCGTCGCCCGAACACCGGGTCTTCCGGCGCGCCCCGGACCCCGCACGAGATCGCCGCGGCGCCGCACGCGCCTTCTTTCAAGCCCTCAGACCGCGCCTTGAGGGGTCGAGCGTCGTCCGCCCGCAGTCTCTCACCTTGCCTCATGACCGAGCCATTCTTTCTTTAGTAGGGGTCTTTAAGTCTCCACCCTCCTCTCGCCTCGGCGTGAGATAAGGTAGCGCCGGCCCCGGCCGGCAGAAAAGACGTGAGCACGGCCGGGCGTCGGCCACTTGCCTGCGAACAGGATAGCAAAGGTGGGAAGCCCCTTGATCCCGCGCGCCGCGCCCCTCTACTCCAGGCCATGACAAAATCGCCTTGGCGCGGCTATCTCATCGCTGAATGCCGCCACGATCTTCTTGCAAAGGCCGCCCCTCTCCGGTTATCAGCCGCGTGCCTCGCTTGAACGTGAGGTAGGCCCAGAACCAGCTGAACATCACGGATATGCGGTTACGCAAGCCCACCAGAAACGCCACATGAACCGCACCCCATAGCCACCACGCTGGCGCGCCGCTCACGTTGATGCCGCCGAAGCTCGCCACCGCCGCCTTGCGGCCGATGGTGGCAAGACTGCCCATGTGGCGGTAGCTGAATGGCGCTGGCGCTGGCTGCCCTCGCAGCCTGTCTTGGATCACCTTCGCGACATAGGTCCCGCCCTGCTTGGCCGCCGGCGCGAGGCCCGGCACCGGTTTCCCCTTCCAGGCATTAACGAGAGCGGTGTCCCCTATCACAAACACATTGGGCTTGCCGGCCACCGAGAGATCGGGTTCGACCTTTACCCGCCCGCTGCGATCCGCCGCGGCCTGAAGCCAGCGGGCGGCTGGCGACGCCACCACCCCCGCCGCCCACAGTACCGTGCAAGACGCGATCCGCCGGCCGTTCACAAGCACACCGTCCGAGTCGATATGCCCTACCTTGCTCTCCAGCAGGATCTCGACCCCCAGCCGTTTTAGCGAGTGCCGCGCCTTTTGCGACAAGGCCTCGGGAAAGGTCGGTAGAAGGCGCGGGGCAGACTGGACCAATACCACGCGCGCGCAGGCGGGGTCGAAATGGCGAAATTCCTTATCCATGCCGTAGCGCACGAGTTCGGCGATGTCGCCCGCCAGTTCCACGCCTGTTGGTCCCCCTCCCACAATCACGAATGTGAGCAGGCTCTGGCGTTCGATGGCATCTTCCGCGGATTCGGCGCGCTCGAAGGCGGCGAGAATGCGCCGGCGTATCTCCACGGCGTCGTCGATGGTCTTCAGACCCGGCGCATGAGGCTCCCACTCGTCGCGCCCGAAGTAGCTATGCGAGGCGCCCGTCGCCAACACCAGGTAATCGTAGGGCAGGCGCCGTTTGCCGATCAGTACGGCCTGCCGATCACTATCGACCCCGGTGACATCGCCCAGCAGGACCTCCACATTCCGGTAGTCGCTAAAAAGACCGCGCACGGTCGTGGCGATGTCGGCCGGCGACAACGAGGCGGTGGCCACCTGATACAGCAGCGGCTGGAACAAGTGGTAGTTGTGGCGATCGATCAAGGTCACCTGCAGCGGCGCCCGCGTCAATCGCGACGCGCATGCCAAGCCCCCGAAGCCGGCCCCCACGATCACCACGCGCGGAGCGCCTGCGGGCGCGGCGAAGCGCTCGGCGCCAACCCGCGAAACGACGCGCGCGATCCACTGGTCGAAAGACAGCGGGCCCGGACCGTACAGGCCAAGCAGCGCTAGCGTCATCACAAAATAGACATCGGCCGGACTGGCCGCGCCAGCGACATGCATGCCGGCGATGATGACGATGAGCAAAAGCGCCGTGGGGCGCGCCGCCAGACCGAGCGCGAGAAGCAAGGCGCCGATCATCGCCAACATGGGCGCGGGCGCGAAATGCGCGAGCGAATCTCGTGGGATGAGTTTGGCGAGCCCGGCCGTCGGCGACATCTGGGCGCTGACCGCATACAGCGCCAAGGCCAGCCATAGCCGAATAAATAACTGGTAATAGGGGCGGAGATGACGCGTAACGGTGCGCGTCAGGCGCGTCAAAGGCGTGGCCAGGGGTAGCGCGGTGTCCCCGAGTCCGCGCGCCAGCAGATGATCCAGCGACAACGGTCCGGCGCCACATATGACGAGCCACCCAAACAGCACCGCCGAATAAAGATTGATGTCCAGGGGCAGATAGTTCAGCTGGACCACCAGCACGAGGACAAGCATATAAAGTGCCGCCCATCGGGTTGCGAGCCCCCAGGCGAGCAATATCGGGATGGTCATCTGCAGGGCCGCGCCCAGATAGGTGGGGCTGAGCGGCTCCACCCATGGCACCGGATAGGCAACGCGCGATAGGTAGGGTCCGGCGCCAAGACCGAAAATCTTGAGTATGCCCGAGACGAAGAAGACCTTGGCCAGCCACAGGCGGATCAGGAGATCGATGATCGGCCCGGTCGACCGCTCCAGCGCGCCATGCAAGGCCGTGATCGCCCGCACCGGCCTAGACAGCCGATGGGCTATAAATCCCTCAAGGAATCGCCCAGCCCTCCTCATACCACGGACCCGCGCCATCCATGGGTACACCGGCCCGATACGATGCGAGCGACCTCGGGAAGCCATGACACCATGCTTGGCCCATTAGTTTTTCCAATAGGCCATAATTTCATATTATGCCGACAAGGCTCAATGCCTGGCGGCCTTTAAATGGCGGACGATCGACCTCGCGCGGCACGGGCGTCGTATGACATGCGGCCCCGAAGACAAGAGGGAGCGCGGTCTTAGCGACCTTAGCGTGAAAGAGGCGATATCGAAGGCGAACGCAAGCCTGGCCCAGGAGAAGGCCATGGGGCAGAGGATCGATAATCAGGCGCCGGCGGGCGCTATGAAGCCGTGCTTCGTCAGGGCCTTGATCCA
>JAKBUS010000112.1 GCA_021841585.1 Pseudomonadota bacterium
CACGCAGACCGTCACGTCAGCTTCGGTCAAGATGGAGGCGAGGTCTCCGCCATCGCGTCCATTCAATGCCACACAGATCATGCTGCGTTCATGGGCGGCCTGTACCGCCCGTATGATGTTCGTGGAGTTGCCGGAGGTCGAGATGGCGAGCAGCACGTCCCCCGCGTGCCCGAGGGCCCGCACCTGGCGCGCGAAGATCTCGTCAAAGTGGTGGTCATTGGCGATGGACGTCACCGTCGACGCATCGGTTGTCAGGGCAATGGCCGGAAGGCCAGGCCGCTCGGCCTCGAAGCGGTTGAGAAGTTCGGAGGAAAAGTGCTGGGCGTCCGCCGCCGATCCCCCGTTCCCGCAGGACAGGATTTTACGGTCGTTCAAGAGCGCATGGATCATGACCTGCGCCCCACGGGCGATCTGCGGGGCAAGCTCCGCCTGGCAGCCTTGCTTGGTGCGGATGCCTTCATCGAAGTGGTGGAGGACCCGCGATACCAGTGCGTCCTCGGTCTCTCGTTCCGACATGGTAATGCTCTCCTAGAGCCAGAATATAGCGCGCCTTGGCGGTACGGTCACGACCGGCCGGTCGTGCGGGCGGCCTGTTTGTGTGGGGAAAAAAGTCCGCGATAGGGCAGGAAGGTATCCAAAAGCCGGGGGACACCCTTGCGGAACTCGGCCCATACGAGGGTGCGCCGGATGACATCGTCGCGACGCACGCTCAGTGCCCCGGTGAGTCCGTTGTAACGCTCGCCGCCGCCTAGACTCAGGCCATCCAGGTGCCCGACAAGGCCCTCGGCATCGGCGCCGAAGGCGTAGAGGCGCGCAAACGGGGTGAACTCGTAGCGCTGGGCGTTGGGCAACGTGCGGCGCAAACGGCCCATGCGGCCATTGCCGACCAGCATCCACGGCATATCGCCGAAGATGATCCCGTCCAGGTCGCGGTCGTAGACCGGGTCCGCCCGCCCGGTAAACACCGACGAGGTGGAGTAGACCGGCAGGGTATCGGCGTGATCGTAGTCGAGCAACGGCTTTATGAGGCGCGCGTCTGGGGCATCGGCCACGAGGAATATGAAGCCTATGTCTTGCCGCCGGCGGGCGGTGAACGCAAGCGGCATGCCGAGGATGCCTTGCAGCCGACGATAGCGGGCGCGGCTTTGGGTAATGTCGAGCAGGTCCTCCACCGGCCGCACATAGCCCGTGGACCCGGGGATGTAGGACGTTTGTGCTACCACGAGGCCGCCGAGGTGCCGCCAACGCCGGGCGAATGCGCGGCGCATGCGGTGCCCGAAGGGCGAGTTGGGGTATAGGATCGCGGCGCGGGTATGGCCGTCCAGATAGGCGCGGTCGGCGGCCTGCCGGGCCTCCAGGGTGCGTGCCAGGCTGAACTGGTAGACGGGCACGTGCCGGGAATTGTGCCGCGGGCCATTTTTGGCGAGACCGAGCAGCAAGGTCGGGACCGTGAAGCGGGCGTGGTCGGCGACGTCGGCCACCGCGCCCGCGCCGAGCGGCCCCACGATGAACTGCGCGCCGCGTTTTACGGCCTGTCGGTAATAGTGCGCGGCCAATGCCGGGTTGCTGCCGATGTCATAGATGTAAATGGCCGGCTTGCCGGCCAGCGGATGGGTCTTGGCCATGGCCACGAAGCCGCGTTCGACGGCCTTCGCGGCCTTAGCGTACGGCGAGGACAAGGGCAATAGCAGGGCCACGGCGCGTGGCGCCGAACGCGGGTGGCCCTTGGCCCCGAGGACCGTCGCCAGGAACGCCGACGTCGGCACGAATTTTGGGTAGCGATGTTGCCAGCGGGTTATCGCCGCCTGCAGGCGGCGTGAGCGCGGCGGATAACGGCGCGCGATCAGGGCAAGCCGCGCCCAGGCACCCACCGCGCTGGTGGGGCGCTTATCATACAAGCGCCGCAAGCGCCTGCGGGGCACGGCCGCGAGATCGTGCCACAGCGCGGTCTCGTTATTGGTGAGCCGCCGGCGCGAGACCAGCAGGCGTTCGCGCGCAATCATGTGGCGCGCGGCGCGCACCGGGTGTCCAAGGCTCAAGGAGGCTTGGGCCTCGATACGGCCGATCTCGGCTTGCAGTTGTGGCGGGAGGTTCGGGTAGCGCTGGGCCTTGCGCGCCTCCTCGTAGGCCTTCGCGGGGTGACCCGTCGCCGCGTCGATCTCGGCCATCAGCGCGTACTTGTGCGCGGCCAGCCGTTGCGTGAGCGGCGGTCGTGCGCGGCGCAGCTCCTGGTCGGCGGCCCTCAGGGCACCGGCGTGCACCAGGGCCTCGGCGGCCCTCAGGGCGTAGCGGGCGCGGGCCATGCCCGTGGAGTGGCGCGCCAGATGTTGGTAGGCTTGGGAGCCCTTAATGTAATGGCCGTGTCGGACCGCGCGCGCGGCGGTGGCGGCGCTCATGGTTCGAGCGCTCGGGCGCAGCGTTGGTACGCAGCCTACAAGACCGAGACTTATGAGACTTATGGCTAGCCGAGTACTGAGGAGGCGCGGCGCGCGCGGCGATGAGGAACGATTCATGGGTGAAGTATCCGAAACGGCGCGTGAAATGTCTATCTCCAGGCAACGGCGCGCATGATGCCGGGCCTCTATGTGGTCGCCACCCCGCTTGGCAATCTCCAGGACCTGTCGCCGCGCGCGCGGGAGGTCCTGCAATCGGTGGCGGTGATCGCCGCCGAGGACACGCGCCACTCGCAGGTCCTGTGTCGGCAATGGGATATCCGCACCCCGCTCGTCTCCGTCCATGACCACAACGAGCGCGATCGCCTAGCGGGTCTCCTGGCACGGCTGGGCGCCGGAGAGGCCATGGCCCTCATAAGTGACGCCGGCACGCCCCTCATCAGCGATCCAGGCTACCTGCTGGTGCGGGGCGCCCGCGCCGCCGGCGTACCGGTGTATGCGGTGGCTGGGCCGAGCGCTGTCGTTGCGGCCCTTTCGGTAGCCGGTATCCCCTGTGATCGTTTCGTGTTTGAGGGGTTCCCGCCGGCCCAGACGGCGGCGCGCCGGGCCTATTTCGATGCCTTGGCGTCGGAGCCGCGCACGCTCGTGTTTTACGAATCGCCGCATCGCCTGGCGGCAAGCCTTGGCGATCTGAGCGCGGCCTTCGGGGAGCAGCGCGAGGCAGCCCTCGTGCGCGAGCTCACCAAGCGTTTTGAGGAAGGCCGGTTGGGTACCTTAGGGGCTCTGGCGGCCCACGCGCGCGAGCAGGCGCCCCGCGGCGAATGTGTGTTGGTCGTGCGCGGCGCGCCGCCCATCTCCGGGGATGGTGAGGCCGAGCGTGTGCTTGCCCTCCTGATCGGTGCGATGCCGTTGCGCCAAGCGGTGGATCTGACGGTCGCCATTACCGGGGCTTCGAGAAAGGCCATATACGCACGCGCGCTGGAACTGAAGCCGTCGTGACGCATGGGCGCGGCGTAAGCTACCCCCCGTCGGCGGCCCTCACCGGCCGCGAACCGTCCCTCATTAACCCGCAATCCGCGCCGCCGCGAACAGTGGCGTGCGGCCCGATCGCGGGTCTCCCGTCATCTCCGGCGACGCATGGAACTTTTCGGTGTTTGCCGGATCCTCGCTATTTGGGGACTGAGGCCGCGCGCCGTCGGCGCGTTCAGGGCGGCGGAGGGGCGGTCGGGGGGTTATTGGTATACAACAGGGTCTTGAGCCCGGACAGGGTGCACGCGCCGGGCGTGACGATCCCGCGCGGCGTGGTGCGCTTTAAGCGCGGTCCCGCGAATCTCGCGCGTGGCGGACGTGCACAAGCCAACGTATTAGTATTTAATTGATAAATGTCACCCGCTTCCTTGAGCCTCTGGTGCGTGTATGCCAGGATTCGATATGACGAGTCAACGAGCCATGGAAAGGGGACAGGCCACCGCAAGGGGTCCACAAGCTTTCAGGCGCAGAAGGGGGTTTTCGTAATATGAAAGTCACATACAGGGGCTTAGCACTAGGACTGGGACTGGCGGTCATGACCGCTGCCTATGCCGCGAATCCGGCCTCGGCGCCGAAGTCGGCGTCATCGGCGAAGGCCGCCCGGGCCGCGACTCACAAGCCCAAGACCGCCAAGA
>JAKBUS010000113.1 GCA_021841585.1 Pseudomonadota bacterium
GCCGATCGATTATCAGGTCCTGGACATCGCCGAGCCCGCCGGCCGGGCGCTGGTCGCGAAACTTAGGGTACGGACCGTGCCGGCGCTGGTCGTGGATGGCAAGCTTACCGCCGTCGGCCTCCAGTCCTTGGGAGACGCCCTGAAGATCGCGCAGCAGGCGGCATGAAGGCCGAGCGCCCCCCGGCGATCACCATCCGGCGCGTCTACGAATCGCCGGAGCCCGGCGAGGGTCCGCGGTGGCTCGTGGATCGCATCTGGCCGCGCGGGCTCACGAAGGCCGCCGCGGGGCTTGCCGGCTGGGCGAAGGATGCGGCCCCAAGTTCGGCCCTGCGCCAATGGTTCGGGCACGAGCCGGAACGGTTTGCGGAATTTCGCCGCCGCTATCTCGCCGAATTGCGCGCCTGCCCCGAGGCGAGCGACGCGCTTATAGCGGCCGCCCAGGCGGGCCCCCTAGTGCTCGTGTATGCCGCGCATGACGAGACGCACAATAACGCTGTGGTGTTGCGCGAATATCTGATGGAACGTATGCGTGCGTGAGGCCGCGTTTCTGGCGCTGATCGCGCTCCATCTGTTGGCCGCCACCACGTGGGTGGGCGGCGTCTTGTTTTTCGTGTTCGCGGTCGTGCCCGCGGCGCGCGCCGCGCCCTCGGCGGGCATCCCCGAGGCCGTGGGCCGCGCGTTCCGGCCGGTCGCCTATGTGGCGCTCGGTACGCTGATCGTGACCGGCCCCTTGCTGCTCCTGCTGCAGGGCATCGGCCCGCGAACCCTGGCCCAGGCGCGCTTTTGGATGAGCGCCTTCGGGGCGACCCTCGCTATCAAGGTGGCCCTCGTGGCGCTGGTACTGGCGCTCACGGTCTGGCATGACGCGGTACTGGGCCCGCGCGCCGAGCGTACCCACAAGCCGGGCGCTACGCGCCTCGTCGGGCGCGCCATAGGCCTGCTGTCGGTCGCGATCCTGCTCGCTGGTCTGTTATTGACCCAGGGCTTGTAGTAGCCCGTCATCTGCGGCGCTCGCGCCGGGAAGCGTCGGCGACGGATGGCCGGCCGGCCCCTCTGTCGTATCTTGCTGCAGCGCCCAAAGTCGCGCGTAGAGGCCGCCGCGCGCAATCAGCTCGCGGTGGCGCCCACGTTCCACGATGCGTCCGGCGCGCATGACCAGGATCTGGTCGGCGTGTTGTATCGTGGCGAGCCTGTGGGCGATCACGATCGTGGTGCGCTGGTGGGCGAGCAGTGCCAGGCCCTCCTGTACCGCGCGTTCGGATGCCGCATCAAGGGCCGATGTCGCCTCATCGAAGAGCAGGATGCGCGGTTCTTTCAGCAGGGTCCGGGCGATCGCCACGCGCTGCTTTTCACCACCCGAGAGCTTCAGGCCGCGCTCGCCCACGCGCGTGTCATAACCCTGCGGCAGGGTGGCGATGAAGCCGTCGAGATGCGCAAGATCGGCCGCGGCCCGCACCTCTTCAAGATTCGCCCCCGGGCGCCCGTAGGCGATGTTGGCATACAACGTGTCGTTGAACAGCACCGGGTCCTGCGGGACCACACCCATGGCCTGCCGCAGGCTTTTTTGCGTCACGGCGCGGATGTCCTGGCCATCCACGCGGATAGTACCGGCATCCGGGTCGTAGAGGCGTACCAGGAGCCTCACGAGCGTCGATTTCCCAGACCCGCTTGGTCCTACGACTGCGGTGGTCGAGCAGGGCGCCACGGTGAAGTCGACATCATCCAAAAGCGCCTGGCCGCCGTAGGAGAAGCTCACATGCTCGAACCGCACCCCACCGTGCGTAACCGCAAGATCGGGGGCCCCCGGCGCGTCGGTGATGGTGGAGGGTACGTCGAGCAGGGCGAGCATGCGCTCCATGTCGGCCAGGGAATGCTTGATCTCCCGGTAGACGGCCCCGAGGAAATGCAGTGGCATGAACAGCTGTATCAGGAAGGCATTGACCAGTACCAGGTCACCGATATTCATCCGATGTTCGGCAACCCCGCGCGCGGCCAGCAGCATAAGACCGCCGATCCCGAGCGCGACGATCGCCGATTGGCCGGTGTTCAGCAGGGCAAGCGAGGACTGACTGCGCACCGCGGCATCCTCCCATTGCGCGAGATGGGCATCGTAGCGCTCCGATTCATAGTCTTCGTTTGCGAAGAATTTCACGGTCTCGTAGTTCAAGAGACTGTCGACCGCGTGGTTATTGGCGCGCGAATCCATTTCGTTCATCGATCTCCGGAAGACCGTCCGCCATTCCGTCACAAACAGTGTAAAGCCGGCATAAGCCGCCAGTGTCGCAAACGTGATGATGGCGAATTCCAGGCGGAACTTGGCGATGAGGATGCCGGCCACGAGCGCGATCTCGACTATCGTCGGGATGATGTGAAACAAAAGGATGTTCAGGAGCAAGGCGATGCCGCGGCTACCGCGTTCTATGTCGCGCGCCACAGCCCCGGTCTGACGGTCGAGATGAAAGCCCAGGGGCAGGGCATGGAGGTGACGAAACACGGCGGTGGCGGCGCGCCGCACGGCACGTTGCTTCACGCGTGCGAACACGAGGTCGCGCAGCTCTCCAAAGAGCGCGTTGGCGAATCGCAAGGCGCCGTAGGCGGCAATGAGCGCCACCGGCACGATGAGCGCCGGTTCATGGACATCGAGGCGGTTGACGATGTTTTTGAGGACCAGGGGCACGCCCACGCCGGCGGCCTTGGCCACGGTGAGCGAGATCAGCGCCAACGCCACTCGTATGCGGTATTCCCAGAGGTAGGGGAGCAGCTTCTTGATCGTAGACCACAGCAGACCGCGCGCCATGGGCGTATCCCGTCGGTCCCCCGTGGGGGGCGGACCGGACCGCCTTTCCAAGCCGCGCACGATCGTTAGGCCAGTCGCTTGTATTTTATGCGCGTAGGCCGGTCGGCCTCTACCCCTAGGCGGCGCTTGCGATCGGCTTCGTAGTCCGCGTAATTGCCCTCGAACCACACGACACGGCTATCGCCCTCGAAGGCCAGGATGTGGGTCGCGACGCGATCCAGGAACCACCGATCATGGGAGATGACGATGGCGCAGCCGCCGAATTCGAGCAGGGCCTCCTCCAGGGCGCGCAACGTGTCGACGTCGAGATCGTTGGTCGGCTCATCGAGCAGCAGAAGATTGCCGCCGCTCCTCAGAAGCTTCGCCAGATGGACACGGTTGCGTTCGCCCCCGGACAGATCCTTGACGAGCTTCTGCTGGTCGGCGCCCCGGAAATTGAAGCGTCCGGCATAGGCGCGCGAGGATACCTCGCGGCGACCCAACAGAATCATATCCGATCCGCCGGAGATCTCCGCCCATACCGACTTATTGCCATCCAGGGCGTCGCGGCTCTGGCTTACGTAGGCCGGGACCACCGACGGTCCGATGCGCAACGACCCCCCGTCCGGCTGCTCCTCGCCCACGATCATGCGAAATAGCGTGGTCTTGCCGGCGCCGTTCGGCCCTATGACCCCGACGATCCCGCCGGGCGGCAGCTTGAAGTTCACGTGCTCCATGAGTACGCGATCACCGAAGCTCTTCGTGAGATCGGCGGCCTCCACGACCAGATCCCCGAGCCGCGGGCCCGGCGGTATGAACAGATCCTGGGTCTCGTTGCGCTGTTCGACATCCTGCGCCACGAGCGACTCGTAGGCCGCAAGTCGCGCACGGCTCTTGGCGTGCCGGCCCTTGGGCGCGGTGCGTACCCATTCGAGCTCGCGCTTTATGGTGCGCTGGCGCGCGGACTCCTGCTTTTCCTCGATCGCGAGGCGTTTCTCCTTTTGTTCGAGCCATGAGGAGTAATTGCCTTCCCAGGGGATGCCCTGACCGCGATCGAGTTCCAGGATCCATCCGGCTACGTTGTCGAGGAAGTAGCGGTCATGGGTCACCGCCACCACCGTCCCCTTATAGTCCTTGAGGAAGCGTTCGAGCCAGGCGACCGACTCGGCATCCAGGTGGTTGGTGGGCTCGTCGAGCAACAGCATGTCCGGTTCCGACAGCAACAGCCGGCACAACGCCACGCGGCGACGCTCGCCCCCGGACAGTACTG
>JAKBUS010000114.1 GCA_021841585.1 Pseudomonadota bacterium
GGCGTTCAAGGCCTGCACCAGAGCCTCGCGATCGGTCACGATGACGCCATCGCCGATACTCATGAGCGTCACCCGCCAGCGCTCACGCTCCTCGCGCAGCGCCGCGGTACGCGCCAGCACCAGGTTCTCGAGCCCGGCGTTCATGTGGTCGAGCGAATCGGCATGACGGCGCGCCTGCTGCATGGCATATAAGGCGGCGGCCGCAAACAATGCAAGCAAGAGGCCGCTTGTAAGCACGATCGCCGGCAGGCCGACTGCGATCTTATGCACGACGCCCGCCCCGGGGCTTACCCGCATCGTGAGATTCTGGCCCAAAAAGCGCACGTGGCCGCTATGCCGGTAGCGGGCCGCGCCGGGGGGTCCGCGCACGAATAATCGCTGGCCGTGCAGCCACACGCTTACGTGGTAGCCCTGCCACACATTGGCGACGAAATGCGAGAAGAGTCCATGGGTATCGAATATGCCGCCAAGATAGCCGCTGAAGCGGTCGCCTACGCGCACGGGCGCTACCACCAGAAAACCCTGCCCGCCTTTGAACAAAGAGATGAGCGAAGTCATCACGGGCCGGCGGCTCATGCGCGCGCGCTCCAACGCGAGCGCGCGCTTAGGGTCGGTGTCCAGCAACCGGCCCACGACCCGCGGGTGACCGGCATCAGGCACCCGCCACACGACGCGCGACGAAGGCGCAATCCAGATCACCGCCCGAAGGCCCCGGATCTCTCTTTGCAAAAGCCGGGCGGAGCCCTTGGCGCGCGCCGCCGATGGCATTCCGAAGGCCCTCCAGCGGGCCGCCATGCGCGCCACCGAAAGCGGCCAGCGTTGTTGCGTGCGGATCTCAACGGCAACCCCCTGCCAGACACTTTTCGTCGTACGCATGAGGGCGTCGTGCTCATAGGTATTCACCGCCAAAGTCAACACCACGGTGACGGTAAGGAGCATGGTCGCAGTGACAAACGCCAGCCCAAACCGTCGCGCGCGCAGCTCCGTCCAGCCACCCGCCAGCACCGCCGCGCCCAGCACAAAACACGCAAGCGACCCCGGCAGGGACACCTCGCGCAAACTCCGCCAGATCGGCCAGATGGGGCTCAATTGACCGACCATTCCGGCGGCGCTCAACGCCACGAGCAACGCGCCGGCCGCCGGTCCCGGGGCGCGTGCGCGGATCAGGCCGGCAAATACCGTGGCGCAACTCAACACGAGGAGCATCGCGCAGCCCAAGAGCGATATTCGTACCGGTTTGTGGAAAAAATGCGCCGCGTGGCCCGGCAAGAGGAGGGGATAGTTGATGCCCATATGGGTGTGCACGAGCTGGCTGATCGCAGCGAGCGTGCTGTAGACCACAACCGGCATGGTCACGAACACAACCGACCGGAACAGACCGCGATAGAGCCCCACAAGTCCGAGGCCTACGAGCACCAGGGATACCGCCGCATTAAACGGCATCGGCGCAAGCGCGCGATTCCATTGCACAAACGCCGGGCGCAACCACAGCCATCCCCACAAGACGCTTGCGCCGACAAGAATATTGACGAGCGCCGCAATCAGGACAATACGCGGGCGCAGCGTCGATGTATGAGTAACGGGCACAGGGGATTCAACGGTTCCGGGCGATCATGATAACCGCGGCTATGCTACGCCAAGTTCGAAGCATCGGGAACGCGGCCGCCCTTTGCCGCATAGCCCGCCGCACCCGATCCGCGCCGATCCGTACGTAAAGCCCCTGCCCCCGACCCGCTGGTCTTGGCAGGCGCTTTCGCGGGCATTTTAAGGATGCGCCGTCTTACGCCTAATGCCCGCCTGCAAGACGGGTGTCGCGCCGGTCCGCACGATCGCCATTGAGCGGATCGGGACCGTAGCGGTTGGCGCCCGAGGTCCCGGGTAATACCAGGAATATGAACACCGTGATATTGAGCGCAAAAGCCGCCACGAACGCCAGGATAAGCCCCCAATGTCCACCGCTTGCAAACGCGTGCATGAATTGCGAGAGCCTGTGCGTCGCCAGCGCCGACATCACATCCACCCCGAACGCCGCCTCCGTAAACGCCCCCACGAGCATGCTCGCCACCAGCCACCAACCGTTGCGGTCGACATCATGCAATCGGCGGATCTCGGCGGACACGAATGGAAAAAACGAATAGACCGCAAACAGGCCGACCGCTATGATCAATAGTTCGACGGCCAGAGACGGGTGCGCCGCCTGCGCCCGGCCGTGCACCAAGGCCTCGAAAACGGCCTCGAGAATGAGATAATACAGGGCGAACCACCAGAACTCCGAGCGGCTCGCGCGCCCGCGCTTATGAAAGCTCTTGCGATAACACGTTGCGATTGCATCGATGCCGTTCATGCCTCACCCCCCCTTTTTTTAAGTCCCCGTCCCGCCGCTCCGGTCATACCGCAGCCCGCCGCTGCAGGCGGATTGCCGCATGCGCTTTATGACCGCAATGACTTTACGTATATTCCGGTCCGGTGAGCTTAACGATCGCCCCTGGACCCCACAAAAGTTTGCCGCCGGCGTGCGTCGCTTGCCGCAAGGTTTGGATCGCGCCTGGCATGCTAGGCGCACGATATTGGAACGGCCCCTTTTGGTCGTCGCATCGGCTCTTCGCGCCGCGTCACACCAAGGACCGAGACCGGCTACGCGGCCACCGTCATGCCCGACCCTCTCATGATCATGCGCGGCTACCAATCGCCGAAAGGGCGCGCGTGTCTCACACGCGCGCCCTTAAAGTATAGACCACCCACACCTGGACCCGTGTACCATCCGCAGACACGAGACCCAAGCCTGCGTGCCTCGTTGTCTTAAAGGTCGGAAGTGCGACCAAGACGCGCGCCCCCGATTCCACGCGCCTAGCCGCAGAATCGTCCGTCCGCCATTCCCTGTTGTCAATAGGTGAGTCTTAAGCGTCCTGGTCGACGCATGCCGCACCCGCCGACTCGCCAATCACCAAGTGTCACGATTTTGTTACAACCGCGACCTGCCAGTGATCACTCATTGAGCCACTGGCCCATCTGCAACAATCCGCAATAATAAAAAAGCGTGTGTAACGGCGGCTTTTGTTGCCATCGGCCACTTCTTTAAAAAAGCCTTCCCGCGAAGCGGCCCCCCAGGCCCTGCCCCACAAAGCGGCCCCGGCGGTCCCCCGAAAGCCCGGTGGCCGCCTTGAAAACCCGCAAAGACAGGAACCCCGGAGACGGGAACCTCTGATAGGCACGGACTTCGCTATCGGGCGGCATGCTGCCCGCCCCGCCGTCATGCGCTAAGATATCCACGCCCATGAGCCTCGATTACGCGACCCTAAACCTGCTGCGCCAGAACCACCCGGCCTGGCGCCTATTGTGCTCCGACCACGCGCCGCTTGTGGCAAGCTTCCTTGAGCGCGCGTTCGTGACCCCCAACCGCCGGGCCATATCCGAAGCCGACCTCGTCGAGGCCCTGGAAGACGAACTCTACGGGCTGCGCCAACAGCTGGGCGCGGCGGCTTTCCCGCGGACCGCGCGCGCCTATCTCGACGACTGGGCCTCGCCCGACCGGGACTGGCTGCGCAAATTCTACGCGGTGCAATCAGACGAACCCCAGTACGATCTCACTCCGGCCGCCGAAAAGGCCATCGCCTGGCTCGCGACGCTCGCCGCGCGCTCGTTTGTCGGCACCGGGTCGCGGCTTTTGACCCTCTTTACCCTCCTGCGCCAGATGAGCGAGGGTAGCGAGACCGACCCCGCGGTGCGCCTGGCCGAACTGCAAAGACGCCGTGACGAGATCGACGCGGAAATGGCGCGCATCGCCCGCGGCGATGTGCCGATCCTCGAAGACAGCGCCCTCAAGGACCGCTTCCAGCAGTTCACGCAACTCTCCCGCGAGTTGCTCTCGGACTTTCGCCAGGTCGAGCACAACTTCCGTCTGCTCGACCGCCACGTGCGCGAGCGTATCGCCCTTTGGGAGGGCTCCAAGGGCGCTTTGCTGGCCGAGATCCTCGGCGAACGCGACCTCATTACCGACTCCGACGAGGGCCGAAGCTTTCAGGCGTTCTTCGACTTCCT
>JAKBUS010000115.1 GCA_021841585.1 Pseudomonadota bacterium
TGGATCAAGGCCCTGACGAAGCACGGCTTCATAGCGCCCGCCGGCGCCTGATTATCGATCCTCTGCCCCATGGCCTTCTCCTGGGCCAGGCTTGCGTTCGCCTTCGATATCGCCTCTTTCACGCTAACGAGATTGCGGTCCTTCTCGACGACCAGGACCACGTGATTCGCTTATGCATCGCCAAGCGCCCTGATCTCGCGCCCTTGCAGGCTGCCCGCTGCGCCACCGACCACAATCCCAATGTCCGCTATGCTATCGCGCGCAACCCGGCGCTTTCCGATGACCTGCGGGAACCCCTCAAGGCCGATCCGGACCCGCTGGTGCGGCGCGCCGCGGCCAAAACGCCGCGTCCGCCTCGGATAACCACGCGACCCGGCCAGGCCGCACTCATCCGCTCCTGACGGCAGTTGCCCGGCAACAACCGGGCGCCAGCGGCCACGCGCGGCCCCCGCAGAGGCGAGTCCTGGACCGCCGCGGGCTTCCAACACCCGCCGCGGTCCATCCGCTCACGGCCTGTTGCCCCTGCGTCCCGCTCGCCCCCGCCCCCGCCGCATGGGATGCGGGTGGCGCACGAATGGCCTGTGATAACGGGGCGGCCCGTAGCTCCGCATCATGGGATGGTGATTGTAAAATCGATTTTGCCGCTGGCGCCCTTGCCGCATGATCCGGTTCTGCCGCATGATCCGGTTCTGCCGCATGATCCGGTTCTGCCGCATCAGGTGATTAATCCTTTGCTGGCGGCGACGGAACAGCGGGCGCATTGCCGGACGGCGACCGGGATGGTTCTGATAGTACCGTATGACGTGCGCCCTCCAAGCCGCGTAGTGGCGCATATAAAAATGGTGCCGATACCACCAATGCGGATGGTGAATCGCGTACCAAGGCGCAGCGTGCATCCGCCACCAGACGAAATAGGGCCGGTAGCGAACGATGGGTGGCGGGGGGCCGTAGACCAGAAGGGGTGGCAGATAGACGCCAGCCACCACCGGGATCCAGGGACCATCGTAGTAAGTGGCATAAACCCAGCCGCCATTTACCCAGCGATAATAGTAGCCGTTGGTGCCATAGACATAGGCTCCAAAGGCCGGCTCATAGTAGGCGTTGATCCCGTCGCTGAAGGTAAACGCCACCTGCGGCCCGGCCACCGCAAAGGTCGTCTGGCTGTACCCATACCCTCCGGGGCGCACGACACATCCACTGAGAAATAACAGGGCCACACCCATCATGGCCCAGACCCTTATCCAACGCCTCATCGCCCACCCTCCACGACCGCGCGAAATATCATGATATCGTCCGTCCCGCGGACTCCACTGTACCCTGGCAATATCGGACGTGCAAAACCTTTCGTCCCGCCGTACGACCCGCCAAGCGGCTGCGTCTTGGTGGAATGATTCCATGGGCACCGGTAGGCAAGATCACGGAAGCGGTGCGCCTAAAACCATCCCATAAAAGATTCTTCCGCCGAGCCTTATCATGCCGCAAAAAACCCGTCATGCTCGCATAAATCCGAGCCGTAGCCAAATAATACAAGGTCACCATGGCACCAAAGACTCTCAAGGCAATCGTGGCCACGATTGCCTTGAGAGCGGTGTGTGAGACCTGGTAGGACCGACCGGCTGCGGCATGGCACGGCGACGCCGTGAGAAGAGGATGCGGATCACGCCTTAGTAGTGCCATCGAAAGCGTCTCACGCGATCGAACCCGAAAGATGCAAAATCCCATGTTACCGGCGGCGACGCCTTTGGTTATGAGGGTGGGCAGCGGCCGCCAATCGGACATGCGCGCCCCTCATGGCCGATGCCATCGCGCGACGCGGCGAACACCGTGAAGGCGCCTGGGGTTATAATCCCCGGATAAGCGGCGTTTCCCAAGGAGGTCTTGATGCCCACCACCAGCTGTCACCCCATCGCCCCGCATCGCAAGCTGCATATTCCCGACTGGTATGTGTCGACTCTTATGCTGGAGCGGACGCTCGACGCCATCCTGCGGCGCGTCACCTTGCGTCGGGATTGCGATATTCCTTATCTAGCTGGCTACAGCCAGGACGGGCGCACGATCTACATTGATCGCCATCTGCCACGGACCTTCACGGACAAGGGACGGACAGTGGAGGTGGACCGCTACCTGATCCTCCACGAGGCCGTCGAGAAATCCCTGATCGACGAACTTGATCTTCACTACCTCCATGCCCACCAGATTGCCACTCGCGCTGAGGAGGCGGCGGTGCGCGCCGACCGTATCTCCTGGCGGGCCTACGATGCCTTCATGCAGCGCTATGTAAAAAGCGTGGGCGACGAGCGGCTGAAAAACGTCCCCCCGGATCTCGATCTCAAGCCCTATCGAGATGAACATGATCGTGATCTCATGGCGCGCATGGAAAAGGCGGAGGCGGCAGGAAACGCGCCCGCCCGGGCGCGGCGCCGCAAGCCCTGAACGGCCTTAAGCAAGCCGTCGCGGCACGACCCCGATGAGCCCTTAGGGTCACCTCACGAATCGGCCTCGCCCTTGCGAAATAGGCGCCGCATCACCGTATCGCTATCGAGTTCTTCGTTATTGAGGGCCATGGCCAGCAGCTCCCCGCCCATCACCTGCGGGGCGATAACGAGATCGGGCCGGACATGGTGCATACGCGCCATGTTCTTGCCATGGTTGACGGCCGCCACCGTGCGGGTCGCACCGTTTAGCTCCTTGACGGCGAGGACGGTGAACGCGTTCTCCGAGTCATCATCACGCAACGCGAGCACGGCGGTGGCGTCCGGGACGCCCGCCGCGCGCAACGTATCCGCGTCGCTGGCATCGCCCACCAGCACATCGGCGTCCCCAAAAGCGCCGGCATCGGCGGCGCTGGCTACGACCACGGTGACCGGCAGATGGCGCGCGAGCAGCTCCCGGCAGGTATTGCGCGCGAGCGACGTGGCGCCCACGATGACATAATGATTCTTGCGTATCATCCGCTTGCCGCCCCCCTTCATCAGATCTTGCATACGCGCAGTCATGGCCGGCACGATGACCGCCGATATCGACGTGGCGAACACCGTAATACCGAGAATGATGACAGACATCACAAAGAATCGCGCGTCCGCGCTCTTTGGCACGATGTCGCCATAGCCCACCGTCGACATGGTGACCACCGCGAAGTATAGGGCGCTCGTGAGCGTCGTCACAGGCGGCGCGAACCCGCGACCGAGGACGAAAGCCCCGAACACCGCATAGCCCAGCAACAAAAGGATACTTACGATGGCAAACAGCGTCCCAGCGGCGAGGCTCGAACGATCGAAGTCCCGCTGAAACACCAGCAACACAAGCAGTACGACCCCGTTGAAAATGGTCAGGGCCTGCGAGACACCCGCACCCGCTCGCCACGCCAGCATCAATGTGGCGGCCGCAAGCAGCAAGGCCACGGTCCAGGACAGTCGCGAGCGCCAAAGCAGGCCGCCCGCGGCCCCGAACAACAGGAATCCGGCCACGACGCGCGGGGCGCTGCGCCAGGCCTCGGCGGTCAGCGTCGGTATCGCAAGCGAGGCGGCCGAAGCGGCGGTTGCCACGATATGGAAAACGGGCCCGAGATTCATGAGGCCAAGCGCGACCACCACAAAGGCCACCGGCGCGTGCGGAAACCATGCGCGGTAACGCCGCCGGCGCCGCTCGAAGTCTTGACGCAGCCGCGCCCACGGCTCGAGGCGCAGCACCTCGGCCGGGATCGCGTCCTTCGAGCGCTCGGGCTTTGGAGGTCGCTTTATGCCCTGCGGCTGTTCCACTATCTCTCCCTTGCGTGGCCACCCTCGATGGGCACCCCGGACCGACCCGATCATACCCCCGAAGCCCGCCACAAACTGCATTCTGGCATGCCGATTAGCGTGAAAGAGGCGATATCGAAGGCGAACGCAAGCCTGGCCCAGGAGAAGGCCATGGGGCAGAGGATCGATAATCAGGCGCCGGCGGGCGCTATGAAGCCGTGCTTCGTCAGGGCCTTGATCCA
>JAKBUS010000116.1 GCA_021841585.1 Pseudomonadota bacterium
GGGCAAGGGTCCCTATTTCATCGAGTTTCTCACCTACCGCCAGCGCGGGCATTCGATGTCCGACAAGACTGCTGCCTATCGCAGCAAGGAAGAAGAGGCGGAATGGGCGCGGCGTGACCCGATCACGCTGTACCGGGACAAGCTCGTCAAGGCCAAAGTCGTGACCGATGCCGATGTCAAGGCCATGGAGCGCGAAGTCTCGAACGAGATCGAGAACGACATCGTGAAATTCGCCGAGGAAAGTCCGGTGCCGAAAGTCGAGGATCTCAACAAGTATGTTCTGGACGACAACCCGGATCCGCGCTGGATCGGGCCGCTGCAGAACCCCTGACGGCCGACTGTCAGGCAATCGTTAACGAGAAGGATCAACGCATGGCTGAGCTGGCATACTGGGAGGCGATACGCCGCGCCCACGACGAGGAGTTGGCCAATGACCCGATGGTCATCGCCATGGGCGAGGATATCGGAGTTGTCGGAGGAACCTACAAGGCGACATCCGGCTTGCACCAGAAGTACGGCGAGAAACGCATTATCGACACGCCTATTTCGGAGAATTCCTACACCGGCGTCGGTATCGGCGCCTCGATGGCCGGGATGCGGCCGATCATCGAGATCATGTCGATCAACTTCGCGCTGCTCGCTCTCGATACGCTGATCAATGCCGCTGCCAAGATCCGCTACATGTCGGGCGGGCGCGTGTCCTGCCCGATCGTCATGCGCACGCCGGGTGGCACAGCGCACCAGCTTGCAGCCCAGCATTCCGCACGCCTGGCACGGGTGTTCATGAGTACCTCGGGGTTGCGTGTCGTGACGCCGCGTGGCCCCATGGAGGCCTGCGGCATGCTGAAGTCCGCCGTGCGCTGCAACGATCCGGTGATCTTTATCGAGCACGAGCGCATGTACAACATGCGGGAGGACGTTCCGGAGACGGAATTTTTCCGGCCGCTCGAAGGTGCGGAAATCGTGCGCAAGGGGACGGACATCACCCTGATCGGCTACAACTGGAGCTTCGTTTTGTGCATGAAGGCGGCGGATATGCTGGCCAAGGACGGCATCAGCGCGGAGGTCATAGATCTGCGCTCGCTCAAGCCGCTTGATCGCGAGACGATCCGCCGTTCAGTCGAAAAGACGCACCGGGTGCTGGTTGCCGAAGAGGATGAGGCTGCGGTTGGCACGGGTGCGGAGATCATTTCCATCGTCATCGAGGATTGCTTTTTCGCCCTGGATGCACAACCGGTGCGTATTCACGCTGCGGACGTTCCGGTGCCGTATGCGGCCAATCTGGAACACGCCGCCATCCCGGACGAGCACGACGTCTATAAGGGCGCCCTCAAGGTGATGGGGCGGATCTAGCAGCGCGCCGGACGACCTGTTTGTCGCCGGTCCAATTCAGGGCGGGTGGCTACGGTGTGGGCGGCGGCAGTCAGCGCCGCAGATGACCGGATTTCAAATACCGCAACTCATGATCATCGAGAACAGAAGAACAGAGCATGGCTGAACCCTACGCGATAAAAATGCCCAAGCTGTCCGATACGATGACCGAAGGGACGGTGGTGTCGTGGGAAAAGAACATCGGCGATCACATCGGCCGCGGCACAGTGGTGGCGACGGTGGAGACCGACAAGGCCATCATGGATGTCGAGATCTTCCGTGAGGGCTATTTGTCCGGCCCGCTGGCACCGGTCGACGCGGTCGTGCCGGTCGGCGAGGTCATTGCCTACGTGGTTGCGGACAAGGGAGAGGTCAGAGGTGGCGAGGCAGCGGTAAAGCCCATTGCCAGGGAGGTCGCGGTCGAGACCGAGGAGACTTCCGCGATGCGCTTCGAGCCGTACGGAACCCAAAAGGCAAAAACGCATATTCCTGCCATGCCTCATGGCGCCACACCGGCTCCGCGACCACACACGGGCCACGCCACCCCGTACGCGCGCCAGCTTGCCGGCGCGCATGGTATCGAGATCAACAGCATTATCGGAACGGGCCCGTCAGGGATCGTTCTGGCCGCAGATGTAACCAAGGGGGAGATTCCGCGTGCCTTGGCGCGGCGCATCTATCAGGTGCCGGGAACGGGCCGGCCAATGGACGCGATGGAGAAGGCGGTGAGCCACAATATGGAATACGCCTTGTCCATGCCGCTTTTCCGCGCGAGCGTCAATATCCAGCCCGAGCGCCTGATGGCGGCGGCGAAGCAGGCGGGGTACTCGCTTACCGTGATGTTTGCCAAGGCCGCAGCGCTCGCGATCCAGAAGTTTCCGCGGGTCAATGCCGTCTACCAGCATGAGGATCGAATCGTCGAACGCGATCAGGTTGACATCGGCCTGGCGGTCGAGACCGAAGGCATGGGGCTGGTGGTGCCGGTGCTGCGCAATGTGCTCAATACCGGTCTGCGGACCATGAACGATCAGTGGAAGGATCTGGTGGCGCGCGCGCGCGTGAAGCGTCTGAAACCTCAGGAATATTCGAACCCGACATTCACCATTTCCAACATGGGCATGCTCGGGGTGAGCCAGTTCGACGCAATTCCTTCTCCGGGCACCTCGGCGATTTTCGCGATCGCCACCAAGGGACCGCGGGGAGTCCCGGTAACCATTACCGCCGATCATCGCATCATCAACGGTGCTGATGCCGCCAAGTTTTTGAATGCATTCAAGGACCTCGTTGAAAATCCGGCATCGTGGCTGAGCGGCATGGGCATAGCGGCCGTGACCGGAAGTGATGCGATCACGCCCGGCAAATGGGACTACGATGTGGTGGTGATCGGTGGCGGGCCTGGTGGCGAGGATTGTGCACGCGATCTTGCCGACCACGGCAAGAAGGTGGCCATGATCAATGATGCGCCGCTGCCCGGAGGCGAATGTCTGTGGCGCGGTTGCATTCCGTCGAAAGCGTGGCGCGCCGCAGCCGACCGCATGCGTGACCGCTCTCACGACGCGCATCTGGGCGTGGTTAACAGCACGGGTGCCCGGCTCAGCTGGGCCGGCTTGGAAAGGATGCGCAAGGAAGTGCTCAGTGCACGCGGCGACATGGCGCTCAAGACCGACAAGGGTGTCAAGATCGACCTGAAACAGGGTTTCGCCTGCTTTGATTCCGCCAACAGCGTTATTGTCGATGCCACGGGAAACGGCAAAGACCCGTTCGCTCGCCCGCGGCGCGGTGACGGGAAGAAGACCGAACGCATCACCTTCGGCGCCTGTGTCATTGCCGCCGGTGCGCCGCCATTCGTCCCGCCGATTCCAGGCGCGGACAGCAAAGGCGTGCTCACCTCGGATACGGTTTGGAGTCTGAAAACCGCGCCGAAGCGGCTCGGCATCGTCGGGGCCGGGGCCATCGGCCTGGAGATGGCGCAGATCTTCGCCGATTTCGGCACCAAGGTCGTGATCGTCGAGGCGCAGGAACGCCCGCTCCCCGAGGTCGAGAGCGAGATTGCCAGGGGGCTGGTCGAACTGCTCAAGAAACAGAAGAATCTCACGCTCATCACCTCCGCCAAGGTAAGCCGGATTTCCGGCAAGCCGGGACAGATGTCGCTCGCCTATGTCGATGCATCGGGAAAGACCACGAGCTTCAAATGCGATCATGTGCTGATGGCCACGGGCAAGCGCCCCGTGACCGGCCCCCTGCAGCTAGACAAGGCCGGCGTGAAGGCCGATGCGCACGGCGTGATCACGGTCGATCGCAACTGCCGCACTAACGTTGCGAACATTTTCGCGGTGGGTGACGTCAACGGCGGACTCATGCTGGCGCATACCGCCGGCCAGCAGGGACGAGTCGCGGCGGCCACGATTCTCGGCGAGCCCATGGAGTACAACCAGGACAAGGACTGCGGCGTGATCTTCACCCGGCCGCAAGCGGCCTTTGTAGGGCTGTCCGTGGAGCAGGCCAAG